>JAIRSJ010000035.1 GCA_031255525.1 Campylobacteraceae bacterium | reverse complement strand
GATTTGTATCGTCGCGTAATACCTAGAAATTCACGCTTAAAAAGATTGTTGGAGCTCGATGCGCCCGATATCATCATAAGAAATGAAAAACGTATGCTTCAAGAATCGGTCGACGCACTTTTTGATAATGGAAGACGAGCGAATGCGGTTAAGGGTTCAAACAAAAGACCATTAAAATCGCTATCTGAAATTATCAAGGGAAAACAGGGACGTTTCAGACAAAACCTTCTTGGAAAGAGAGTTGACTTTTCCGGTCGTTCGGTTATTGTTGTAGGACCTAAACTTAGAATGGATCAATGCGGACTTCCAAAGCTTATGGCATTGGAATTGTTTAAGCCACATCTTTTGGCGCGTCTTGAAGAAAAGGGTTACGCTACAACCGTCAAGCAAGCCAAAAAGATGATAGAAGCAAAAACAAATGAAGTTTGGGAATGTTTATCGGAAGTCGTTAAAGATCACCCTGTTATGCTAAATCGTGCTCCTACGCTTCACAAGCTTTCTATCCAAGCGTTTCACCCGATTTTGGTTGAAGGGAAAGCCATACAGCTTCATCCGCTCGTGTGTTCTGCATTTAACGCAGACTTCGACGGCGACCAAATGGCTGTGCACGTACCGCTTTCGCAAGAGGCTATAGCCGAATGCAAAGTGTTGATGTTAAGCTCCATGAATATTTTATTGCCTGCCAGCGGAAAAGCGGTTACGGTGCCTTCTCAAGATATGATTTTGGGACTTTATTATCTTTCGTTGGAAAAACCTAATGCCAAAGGTTCAAATAAGATTTTTGCCAGCATTGATGAGGTTGGAATAGCTATTGAAACAGGACACCTTGATATACATGCGAAGATAAAAACAAGAATAGACGACAGAATCATATTTACAACTGCGGGCAGACTTATATTTAAAAATGCTATTCCTGATTTTGTCTCCGAAGAGCTTTGGAACACTACCATGAAAAAGAAAAATATCAGCGCTCTGATTGATTATGTATATAAAGAGGGTGGTTTTGAAGTAACGGCCGCATTTTTGGATAATCTCAAAAATCTTGGTTTTAAATATGCTACGGACGCTGGAATTTCTATCTCTGTGGACGATATCAAAATACCGGAATCCAAGAAAAAAAATATAGATGACGCTAAAAAGAAGGTTCGCGAAATTCAACAGCAATTTAGTGCAGGACTTTTGACGGAGCAGGAGAGATACAATAAAATCGTTGATATTTGGACGGATACAAATAATATTGTAGCGGCTGAAATGATGAAGCTTGTTAAAGGTGACAAAGACGGATTTAACTCTATATATATGATGTCGGATTCCGGAGCTAGAGGAAGCGCTGCACAAATAAGACAACTTGCGGGCATGAGAGGACTTATGGCAAAACCGGACGGTTCAATTATAGAGACTCCAATTACATCAAACTTCCGTGAAGGACTTAATGTTCTTGAATACTTTATTTCAACTCACGGCGCAAGAAAAGGTCTTGCCGATACTGCCTTGAAAACTGCAAATGCCGGATATTTGACAAGAAAATTGATAGATGTAGCTCAAAATGTGAAAGTTACAATGGAAGATTGCGGAACACATGAGGGTGTTGAGATAACTGAAATTACCGAAAGCGGCGATTTAATAGAGTCTTTGGAAGAGAGGGTTTTGGGAAGGGTTTTGGCTGAAGATGTTATAGATACTATAACAAATGAGGTTATATTTCCGGAAGGAACCATCATAGATGAAAAGAGAGCAAGGACTTTAACCGAAGCAGGAGTAAAGTCGGTTGTCATCAGAACTCCTATTACATGCAAAGCTCCGAAAGGCGTATGTTCAAAATGCTACGGTATTAATCTTGGCGAGGGTAAGCTTGTAAAACCGGGCGAAGCTGTTGGTATTATCTCAGCCCAATCTATAGGCGAACCGGGAACTCAGCTAACGCTCAGAACTTTCCATATCGGAGGAACGGCTTCGACAGAGCAGCAAGATAGACAAATTATAGCTCAAAAAGAGGGTTTTATTCGCTTTTATAACTTAAAAACTTATGTTGCAAAAGATAATAAAACCGTAGTTGCCAATAGACGAAATGCTGCTGTGTTACTTGTAGAACCTAAGATAAAAGCCCCGTTTAAAGGCAAAATCACTATAGACTCAGCCTATGAAGAGCTTGTAATTGGTGTGGAAAACAAGAAAGAGAGCGTAAAATATACACTTAGAAAGAATGATATAGCAAAACCAAGTGAACTTGCAGGTGTTGGCGGAAAAGTCGAAGGCAAATTATATATTCCTTTTGAAAACGGAGCCGAGATAGAAGCTGAAGAGAGTATTGTGGAAGTTATCAAAGAGGGATGGAATGTGCCTAAACGTATCCCTTATGCAGCTGATTTGAAAATCAAAGACGGAGAGCCTATCACGCAAAAGATTAAAGCGGGTGCTAGCGGTATAGTCAAATACTATAAACTTCAGGCTGATTATCTGGAAAGATATCATGAGTTTAAAAAGGGTGACGTTATTGATATAAAGGGAATATTTGCTGTCATAGCCGATAAAGACGACAGAGAGGCAATAAGACACTATATTCCCAGAAATTCTATACTGGAAGTCAGCGATAATACTGAAGTTGCGGATAGCGTGTTGATAGCCGTTCCAAAAAGTGATGAACATACGACTATAGCCGAATGGGATCCGTATTCGACTCCTATTATTGCTGAAAATGGCGGTAGAGTTACATTTGAAGATATAGAGTCCGGCACAAGCGCGACTGAACAATACGATGAACTGACAGGACAAAGCAGACTTGTTATTAATGAGTATCTTCCTTCAGGTATTAAGCCTACACTTGTTATATCTACCAAAAACAGCGAGATAATAAAATATCAGCTTGAGCCTAAAACTGCTATTTTTGTTCAAGATGAAAGCGAAGTTAAACAAGCTGATCTGTTGGCAAGAACACCAAAAGCGGTTGCAAAATCAAAAGATATAACCGGAGGACTTCCCAGAGTAAGTGAATTGTTTGAAGCAAGACGTCCTAAAAATGCCGCCGTTATAGCAGAAATAGACGGCGTCATAAGATTTGGAAAACCGCTGCGTTCAAAAGAGAGAATTATTATTGAAGGCGCAGATGGTACGGCAAGAGAGTATTTAATAGACAAGTCTCAGCAAATACATGTACATGCAGACGAATATGTACATGCAGGCGAGAGATTAACCGATGGTGTTGCTTCCAGTCACGATATCTTAAGAATATTGGGTGAGAAAGCTTTGCACTACTATCTTATCAGCGAAATTCAGCAAGTTTATCGCAGACAAGGTGTTGCGATAAGCGATAAGCATATAGAGATTATTGTGTCTCAAATGTTAAGGCAGATTAGGATATTAGATAGCGGCGATACAAACTTTATTGTAGGCGATTTAATCAGCAGACGTAAATTTAAAGAAGAAAATGAGCGTATCATCAGGATAGGCGGAGAGCCTGCTATAGCAGAACCTGTGTTGCTCGGCGTAACAAGAGCAGCTATAGGCAGCGACAGTATTATCTCTGCAGCTTCATTCCAAGAGACTACAAAAGTATTAACCGAAGCTAGTATTGCGGCCAAAGTGGATCACCTGGAAGATTTGAAAGAGAATGTTATTATAGGACGTATGATACCTGTAGGAACGGGTATATATGACGAGCAAAATATTGTTGTTAAAGAGAACAGATAAGCTGAGAGGTTAAATTAAGAAATCTTAATTTAACCTTTTTTTAAGTGATTTTTAAATAAAATCACACGTATTTTTCACTTTGGAAATATTACTATTTTTAAAAAAAAGGAAACAGTGTGCCTACTATCAATCAGTTAGTAAGAAAAGAGCGCGAAAAAGCTACAAAAAAGTCCAAATCGCCTGCTCTCAAACAATGTCCGCAAAGACGGGGTGTTTGCACAAAGGTTTATACCACTACGCCAAAAAAACCTAATTCAGCGCTTCGTAAAGTTGCCAAGGTGAGACTCACCAGCGGTTTTGAAGTGATAAGTTATATAGGTGGTGAAGGCCACAATCTTCAAGAACACGCAATAGTGCTTGTCAGAGGGGGAAGAGTAAAAGACTTACCCGGCGTTAAATATCATATTGTACGCGGTGCTTTAGATACGGCGGGTGTTGCAAACAGAAAGGTAAGCCGAAGCAAATACGGTACTAAAAAACCAAAAGCGGCGGCTAAATAACTAATTTAAGTAAATTTAAACACAGGCACTGTCATTTGAATTTGGACAGAGTTTGAGTAAAATTGCTTTAATCAATTTGAAGGAAAAAAGATGAGAAGAAGAAAATCTCCGGTACGAGAAGTGCTTCCTGATCCTATTTATGGAAGTAAAGTTATCACAAAATTTATCAACGCATTAATGTATGACGGCAAAAAAAGCGTCGCTACGAAAATCATGTACGGCACATTGGCACTGATTGAGAAAAAAAGCGAAACAAAAGGCATTGATGTATTCAATAGCGCTATTGACAATATAAAACCCATTTTAGAAGTTAAAAGCAGACGTGTTGGAGGAGCTACATATCAAGTTCCTGTTGAGGTAAGAGCGGCGCGCCAACAAGCGCTTGCACTCAGATGGATTATTTCATATGCCAGGAAAAGAAGCGAAAGAACCATGATTGAAAAACTTGCAAATGAGTTGATGGACGCTGCAAACAGCCGTGGCGCTGCTTTTAAGAAAAAAGAAGATACTTATAAAATGGCGGAAGCGAACAAAGCATTTGCTCACTATCGCTGGTAAAAATGCAAAGCAGTTCAAGGACTGCTTTTCTTGCAGATTATTGAAAATAAAAAATTAAGGACTGACAGATGGCAAGAAAAACTCCAATAGAAAGAGTCAGAAATATCGGAATTGCAGCGCATATTGACGCAGGTAAAACTACAACAACAGAACGCATTTTATACTATACGGGTATGTCTCATAAGATTGGCGAAGTTCATGATGGCGCCGCTACAACAGATTGGATGGAGCAGGAAAAAGAGAGAGGTATCACGATAACATCAGCTGCGGTAACATGTGTATGGAAAGATTATCAGATAAACGTTATAGACACTCCTGGTCACGTTGATTTTACTATAGAAGTAGAGCGTTCCATGCGTGTGCTTGACGGCGCCGTTGCCGTGTTTTGTGCTGTGGGCGGCGTTCAACCACAATCTGAAACCGTTTGGAGACAAGCTAACAGATATCATGTACCAAGAATGGTTTACGTAAATAAAATGGACAGAGTCGGCGCAGATTTTTATAAAGTTGAAAAGCAGATAAAAGAGAGATTAAAATCAAATCCTATTCCTATCCAAATTCCAATTGGCGCTGAAGATAATTTCAAAGGCGTTATAGATTTGATTGAGCTAAGAGCACTTGTTTGGGAAGATGAAGCCTCTTTGGGTTCAAAATATGAAGTTGAAGAGATACCTGCAAATTTGCTTGATAAAGTCAAAGAATATAGAGATAAACTTTTAGAAGCCGTCGCCGAGACAAGCGAAGAGTTAATGGAAAAGTATCTGAGCGGAGAGGAACTTAGCGTTGAAGAGATAAAAGCAGGTTTAAAAGTCGGATGTCACAATATGTCTATTGTGCCTATGACTTGCGGTACTTCGTTCAAAAATAAAGGTATTCAGCCAATGCTTGATGCAGTGGTCGATTATCTTCCTGCTCCTACTGAGGTTCAAGCTATAAAAGGTCAATATGAAGACGGTACGGAGACGACTGTAAACTCAACAGACAATGGTGAGTTTGCTGCACTTGCATTTAAAATCATGACCGACCCGTTTGTAGGACAACTTGCATTTGTACGTGTTTATCGTGGAATACTTGAGAGCGGAAGTTATGCTCTTAATACAACTAAGGGCAAAAAAGAGAGAATAGGCCGTCTTCTTAGAATGCATGCCAACAAACGCGAAGAGATTAAAGAACTCTATGCAGGTGAGATAGGAACTGTAGTAGGTCTTAAAGATACGTTGACAGGTGATACGCTTGCAAGTGAAAAAGACAAAGTTATTTTGGAAAAAATGGAGTTCCCAAAACCTGTTATCTCTGTTGCTGTTGAACCTAAAACAAAAGCAGACCAGGAAAAAATGGGTATTGCGCTTCAAAAATTAGCTCAAGAAGATCCGTCTTTTAGAGTTGAAACAGACGAAGAGAGCGGACAAACTATTATTTCTGGTATGGGCGAATTGCATCTTGAGATCATCGTGGATAGAATGTTAAGAGAGTTCAAAGTAGAAGCCGAAGTGGGCCAACCGCAAGTTGCTTACAGAGAAACTATCAGAAATTCTGTAAACCAAGAGTACAAATATGCTAAGCAGTCAGGCGGACGCGGTCAATACGGACATGTATTTTTAAAACTTGAACCGTTAGAGCCGGGCAGCGGATATAAATTTATAAATGATATCAAAGGCGGTGTTGTACCAAAAGAGTATATTCCTGCAGTTGATAAAGGTTGCCAGGAAGCGCTTCAAAGCGGTGTTCTTGCAGGATATCCCGTAGAAGATGTTCAAGTTACGCTGTATGATGGAAGCTACCATGAGGTGGATTCGTCTGAAATGGCATTTAAGCTCGCTGCTTCTATGGGTTTCAAAGAGGGTGCTAGAAAAGCAAATCCTGTAATTTTAGAGCCTATTATGAAAGTTGAAGTTGAAACGCCTGAAGATTTTATGGGCGATGTTATAGGCGATTTAAATAGACGTCGTGGACAGATCAACTCTATGGACGATAGAAGCGGACTTAAAATAGTAAACGCATTTTGTCCGCTTGCTACCATGTTTGGCTACTCTACAGATTTAAGAAGTCAAACGCAAGGTAGAGCGACGTACAGCATGGAGTTTGATCATTACCAAGAAGTTCCTAAAAATGTCTCCGAAGAGATAATTAAAAAACGAAAAGGCTGATATTTTGGTAGTTTTGCATTAGCAAAACTACCTTGCTTTCATTTTTTTAATTTTTAATCGTAAAATTGTTCGGTGTACAAAAAATTTGCAAGATTAAGAATTACGATAAACCGCACAAAATTCTCCTAAAAATAGTCATTCCGGAAATCTATTATAATCAATCTTTATTTCGGTATGAAAATTTTCAGTCATCTTTTTATTCCGATTGTCTTATCTATATTACACTCATGTATTTTTAAAACATTATAGATGCATCTCATTTATGTACGATTTAAGCTGAGATTTGTTGAAAATGTCTTGCCAAATAAAGAATAATAATATACAATTCAAATGCAAAATTACTTTATTAAGGAGTGTGCATGAAAAGCACTTTTTTTAGTTGTTTAATCGCTGCGTTGATATTTATTGGCTCCTTTGCCGGTGCTCAAGAGGGTTTTAGAGGTCCCGGACCTGATATTGTGACCGTTGAGACAGCAAAGAGTTTAAGAGATGATTATCCGATAGTTTTGAGGGGTAAAATCGAACGTTTTTTAGGTGATGAAAAATATTTATTTACTGATGTGACAGGAAGTATTGTTGTCGAAATAGACAATAGACTTTGGCGCGGACTTTCCGTGGATCAAAATGACACGGTTGAAATAGTAGGCGAAGTTGACAAAGGTTTTATGAGAACCGAGATAGAAGCAAACGGCATAAAAAAAGTATCAAAATAAAACAAAAAATACACTCAATTATATTTTTATAATTGATTGTATTGGTACGTGAAATATTAAGAGATACATACTTAAAGGTATCTAAAATTGTATAGATTTAAAAAATAAATACGAAAACAAAATTATAAAATATTCAAACTTGTGCGTAATAAATTTATCCGTATTTTGTTTGCAACTAAGGTTTACGCATCCGGCTACTCAACTACGATTATTCACTTAAGTATCCGAACAAAATCTTATAGTTAATGAAATACATTATTTTTTGGCACCGAATTTGCCGATACAGATAAATATTTATATCCAAGAGTGCAGATGGTTGATAAAAATACTGCTTGAAAAAATGTATGGCTAAAACTTGTGATGAAAAGCAAAATGGCAGACAAAGAAACTCTTACACTTTGATGGAAAAATTATTGTGAAAACAAAAGATACAATGTCACATTAATAAAATGATTTATCTGTGAAACGACAAAATGATTTTATATATCTAATAAAATTAAAATACCAGTAAAAGTTTCAAAAGAGGATATTGAATTAATTGATTTTGGTAGTGTAAAAGATGATATGCTTGCAGCAAGATAAGTTTTGTTTAAGACAATAGGTGCCATTCTATCAAAGCTGTTTTTGCAAATCAACAGTGCGAATTTTGGTAATTTTAAACAGCTTTTGGGCATAATTTATATCTGCAATTTGTCCCGATAGCTCAGCTGGATAGAGCGTCAGATTCCTAAT
>JAIRSJ010000031.1 GCA_031255525.1 Campylobacteraceae bacterium | reverse complement strand
CAGGGATTTTATATAGTTTTATGCCAATTTGACATTCATCAAGATAGCCGACTGTAACTCCATAAAACGGATTTTCTCCTATCCTAAAGTCAAATAGAGTGGTTTTAAAGCCAAAAGTTACATTTGCATAGACATTTGCTATATCAAAAATCTCTTTTGCGCTTACATGTGAGAGTAAAAATTGCGCTTCGTGGTTTGCCGCTATTATTTTACCGTTTGCGTCAAATGACACAAACGGATTATAATCATTTTCAAGCCACTGTTCATAAAATTGCATAAAAAAATTTTAGCCTTCAATGTAGCTTTTCAGTTTTCTGCCGACTTTCGGGTGTTTTAATTTTTTGATAGCCGAGCTTTCTATCTGTCTTACGCGTTCTCTTGTAACGTTGAGTTCTTTACCTATCTCTTCAAGTGTTCTATCGCTTTCATCATCCAAAAGACCAAAACGCATTCTAATAACAGCTTTTTCGCGTTCGTTTAGCTGTTCTAAGACTTCATCTATCTGCTCTTTTAAGTCGTTTTTTAATATATGCTCTATGGGTGAGAGCGTATTTCTATCTTCCACGAAATCGCCGAATTTTCCATCATCTTCATTGCCTATAGGGGCTTCTAAGGAGATAGGCTCTTTTGTAATTTTGATGACGTTTCGCACTTTATCAGGACTTAATCCCACCTCTTTTGATATGATATCGACATCAGGTTCTTTGCCATGTTCTTGCAAATGTTTTCTTGTGACTTTATTTATCCTGTTTATAGTTTCTATCATATGTATCGGTATTCTTATGGTTCTGGCTTGATCCGCTATTGCTCGGCTTATCGCCTGTCTTATCCACCATGTGGCATACGTTGAAAACTTGAAACCTTTTTCATACTCAAATTTATCAACAGCTTTCATAAGACCTATATTGCCCTCTTGGATAAGATCCAAAAACGGCAATCCTCTATTGGTATATCTTTTTGCGATTGAGACGACAAGACGAAGGTTTGATTTTGCCATACGCTCTTTTGCCTTATCGGTTATTCTTTTGCCGCGTTTAATCTGTTCTAATATCTCTTTTAAAACTTCAGGTTCGAGACTGAAACCCTTTTTTGAAGCCTCTTTTGTCTGAAATAGCTTTTTTATCTCCATATATGTGGACACCATAGTTGTTTCAGGCACTACAAGCGTTATGTCCTCTTTATTCATATCAGTTATTTTTGAGAGTATTTTTTTATGGTTGTTTTTCAACGTATCGTTAAATAAAGATAGTTTGTACTCAAGCCTTTTCAACTCTTTATCAAATTCCGTGTCGCTCTTCAGAGCCGTCTCAATAGCTCTAACAAGTTCGTTTATCAGTTTACTTGTAGGCCCTAAATCCATAAGCTTCTCTTTTAAAACCTTTTTTTTGTAAGCTACCGCAAGATTGTGCTCCAAAGACTCTTCATCATTTAAATTTTTTGGTATTTTGGCTGTAAATTTCATCCACTCTTTTTTTGCTTTTTCCAGAGCCTTAAAGCCTTCTATGACATTTTCGGAGCGTTTCATCTCTTTTTGTGTCATCATTCGTTTGCTTTCGTTTTCGTCTATCTCGTCACCTTCAAACTCGTCGGTAGAATCTTCTGTTTCCTCTTCTTCATCACCATCGTCGAAACTTTTAAATAACTCTTTTACCCTTCGCTCTCTATTTACAAGCGCTTCTTTATATTCCAAGATGAAATCAATCAGGTACGGTACGGAACAAAAAGCGTCTATGATAATATCTTCGCCAATTTCTATCTGTTTGCTGATAAAAATCTCCTCATCTTTGGTTAAAAGGGATATTTGTCCCATTTCACGCAAATACATACGAACGGGACTATCGCTTCTTGACCACTCCAAAAGCTCTTTTTCATTTGCTAAATCAAACTCTTCTTCCAACGCCTTATCTTGGAGTTTTTGTTTTTCCTGCTCTCTCTTTTTTGCCTCTTCTAAATTGCGCATTTTTGCTATTTCGGCTGATGTCGCCAAAGCAACATTATGTTTTTTTAAAAGTGTGTCAATTTTTTTGACTATCGCTGAAGTCGGTTGTTTTGGAAAAAATTCTATCAATTCATCATAAGTAACATAACTTCTTTCATTCTTCTTTAAGAGCTCTTCCAAAGATATAAATACGTCTTTTTTTTGTGCGGACATATGCTTCGCTCCTTGCAGTTTTCATGTATTAAGCTTAAATAGAAAGGGAAGTATTATACCCAAATTTTTTTAAAAAACATTGAGCTGCATTTTTAGTAATTTTTTACTCCATTTTGAGATGTAAAAAAGTCATTTTGAAATCTTTTTGTGCACTTACAATTACATAAATCTTTAAAAAAGGAGTCAAAATGTCTTTTCGTATAGAACACGACTTAATAGGAGATAAAGAAATCTCTAACGATTGTTATTATGGTGTGCAAACAGCACGAGCGCAGGAAAATTTTCATATAACCGGAGTAAGACTTTCAAGTTTTCCTGTTTTTATAAAATCATTGGCGTTAGTCAAAAAAGCTGCTGCTTTGGCAAATTATGAATTAAAGTTGCTTACCGAAGCTAAAAAAAATGCCATATGTGAAGCATGCGATGAAATAATAGGCGGCAAATATCACGACCAATTTGTCGTAGATATGATTCAAGGCGGAGCAGGAACTTCAACAAACATGAATGCAAACGAGGTTATAGCAAATATAGGTCTTGAAATTATGGGACACAGAAAGGGCGAGTACAAATATCTTCATCCAAACAACGACGTAAATTTATCTCAATCCACAAATGACGCTTATCCTACGGCTCTTCGTATAGCTCTTTATGAAAAACTCGGCGAATTGACGGAAGCCATGAGTATCGTTAAAAACTCTTTTTCAAAAAAAGCTACGGAATTTAAAGATGTAATTAAAATGGGAAGAACGCAATTGCAAGATGCTGTTCCAATGACATTGGAGCAAGAATTTAGAACCTATGTCATTATGATAAGCGAAGATATTCAAAGGGTAGATGAAGCAAGGCAATTGGTTCGCGAGATGAATCTTGGAGCTACTGCTATAGGAACCGGCATAAACTCTCACCCTGATTATACGAAATTGGTGGAGAGTAAGTTGCAAGAGGTCACAGGGCGACCATTTGTGACGGCAAAAGATTTGATAGAAGCTACTCAAGATACGGGAGCTTATGTGCAAATTTCGGGTGTTTTTAAAAGAGTTGCAACGAAAATGTCAAAAATATGCAACGATTTAAGACTTCTAAGTTCAGGTCCAAGAACAGGTTTTAATGAGATAAACCTTCCTGCTATGCAGCCGGGGAGCTCAATAATGCCGGGCAAAGTAAATCCTGTAATTCCCGAAGTTGTAAATCAAGTTTGTTTTCAGGTGATAGGTTCTGATATCACAGTT
>JAIRSJ010000114.1 GCA_031255525.1 Campylobacteraceae bacterium | reverse complement strand
CTTTACCTAAAACAATCTGTTTTTTTAAAAGCTCTTCATACTCATTCGGCCTAAGTCCTATATTTTGCAAAGTCGCAGAATACAAATCTTTGTTGAAAACACCATCTATTTGAAAATTGGCATCTTGCATGATATATTCAATCACGTCGCTATCCAAAGCCATTAGACCAAGTTCATCAGCAAAATTGAGAAAAATTGCCTCTTCTATCAAACCGTTTAAAACCGCATCCGGAAGTCTTAACCCTCTTGCTATCTCTTCTGTTAGTTGCCCGTTATATCTTGCGGAGTTGTAGTAGTTGAAAGTGTTGGCATATACTCTTCTGAAAGTCTGGATATCTATGTTATGGTTTCCTACTTTTGCGATGGAAGACGACCTGCTTAAATTTAAATCCAAAGAACCCCAACCAACAAAACCTGCCCCCACAAAAGCTATAACGCTGACCCAAATTGTGATGATAAGATATTTTTTGTGGCGCTGCATCCAAGTAATCATAAGAAGATCCTCATATTTAATAACAAAGTCAATTTGTTAGATTGTACACCTAAAAGTGTTTAAAGTAGCTTAAAATAGGCTAATTCGAATACTTTTTTAACCAAAAACATCAAATTTGTTAGTGTATTTGTTAGTTTCTTTTCATTTTATGAAATTTAAGGCTATTTTTCCTCTTTTGCTAGAGCAAGAACTTTACATGTATTTTCTATTAATGCGACATTTTTTGCCATATTGTGTATATCACGATCATATGCAAAAACGCCATAACCTTTAATAACCATTATGTTGGTTTTTTTGTCTGCAAAATATCTGCATATCTCCACCGCAGCCCTTTCATACCAGTCGCTGAATTGTTTTGGATCATAAATATCAAGTTTTCCGATTTTTGTGGCGCCGAAATAATCTTTGGGAATGATAGTATTGTGATTTAAGGTATATGCGACCGTAAAAGGTGGCATAGCATAGCAAACGTATTTGGCTTCGCTGATATTTTTATAGATATTCAGATGAATTTCCGCATCAATACTCGTTTCGTTCCATCTGTAATCTTTTTTTGAATAAATTTCCACAAGGTTTTCTTCATTTAGGCCGTCAAAAATGGCATTCTTTTTGTTTATGAGAAATTTGTTTTGTTCTATTCTTGCAGAAATAGAGCCATGATATATGCCGAAAAAATTTTTTCTGAACATGGATAATGCTATATCGCTGATTTCACTTACGAGGTATTTTCGCATCGTATTCAACCTTTTTAAAAGCTAAATTGTGTATTATATCCTACAAATTACTTATTGCAAGGGAAAATCGTTGCAAATTCCGCACATACCAGTCATGTTAAACGAAGTGAAGGACATTTTTAAGTCTGTAAAAGATGGATATTTGATAGACTGTACTATGGGTTATGCCGGCCATACTTATGCGCTTTTAGACGAAAAAGACTCTTTGTGCGCAATAGGCTGCGACCGCGATGAAGAGGCGGTCAAATTTTCAAAAAATAGACTCGAAAAGTTTAAAGACAGAGTAGTCATAGAACATGAAAAATTCAGCGATATTGTTGTCAAATACGAACATTTGCCAATACGCGGTATTTTAGCTGATATAGGCGTCTCTTCTTTGCAACTGGATAGCAACGACAGGGGTTTTGGTTTTGATTCTTCAAATCTTGATATGCGAATGGATATAACCCAAAGCCTAAGTGCGTACGATATTGTAAATTGTTACTCTAAAAATGAGTTGGAGAGAATTTTAAGAGATTACGGCGAACTTAAAGAGTATAAAAAAATAGCCAGACAAATATGTGATAAAAGAGAAAAAAACCCGATAAAAGATGCCAAAAGCTTGGCTGATTTGATTGGTAGAAGAGGGCATTTTAGCGGTAGGAGTGTTTCACCTGCCACATTGGCATTTCAAGCTATACGTATTGAAGTTAATAAAGAGCTTCAAGAACTTGAAGAGTTGTTAAAAAGTATAGAAAGAAGCAAAATAACAGATTGTATTGTTTGTATCATCTCATTTCATTCGCTGGAAGACAGGATAGTAAAACAGACATTCAAATCATGGTCAAAATCTTGCATATGTCCACCTGAAAATTTCCGTTGCGAATGCGGAAACGATCACTCTTTGGGCGAAATCATCACCAAAAAAGCCTTAGAGCCGACAGAGATTGAAATAAAGGCAAATCCAAGAAGCAGAAGTTCAAAACTCAGAGCGTTTTATATCAAAAAAGATGTTGAAAGATGAGCGTAAAAAAAGGTTTGGAGCAGAATACGGCTATAGAGATTGAAACAAACCGAGTGCAAGAGATATTACACATAAAAGAGAAAGATTTAAGCATTGAATTGTTATTGGGCACTTGTCTTGCTATGGCTTTGGGATTTTTGCTGCTGCTTCCCATGATACACATAAAAAATCAAATATATTACTATAGCAGGGATATCAGCACGCTGTGGAGCGAATATTCAATACTTGTGGAAGAGAATAAGGATTTGCGCCAAAAGATTGAAACTATTCGGTTCAAACATTATGTAACCGACACACTGGATATAGAGTAGAAAATGAGCGTGGAAAGTATTGTTATTTTGGCATTTTTGCTGGTTTTGAGCGTATTTTGCGCATTTTTTTATATACAGATAAAAGGCATGCTTCAAAAATTTGATATTTTTGATACCAAAACCCAAATGGAGCAGGAAAAAATAAGAATGTTTTTGTATGAAAAACTTTCATCTTTTGATGCAAAACAGCTTCAGAATGCAAAAATTACACAAGAACAGATAGAAAAAAATGCGGAATTGTTTATCAGAATATCAGCCTCTTTGGAAATTATGCAGAAGAATTTGAATACGTTTTTACATGAAAGATTGGAGATTTTAGGGCAAAAAATAAGTACTTCCTTGAAAGAGCAGCAAGTCCAGAGTGCAAAAGATTTTGAGAGTTTATCTAAAAAAGTGGACGAAAGACTGGAGAAGATAAACGAAAAAGTCGAAAATCGTCTGAAAAGTGGTTTTGAAAATATAGATAAGACATTTAAGGAGATAATAATTGGTATTGCCAAGATAAATCAAGCGCAAAAAACCATAGAAAACTTAAGCGGCGAAATGGTCTCTTTGCAGAGCATTCTGACAGATAAAAAGACACGCGGAATTTTTGGCGAAATACAGTTAAATTCTATACTAAAATCCATCTTTGGTGAAAGAAAGGATTTGTACGATATTCAATTTACACTCTCAAATTCAAGTATAGCAGACGCTGTTATCAAAGCTCCAGCACCCGTTGGACTTATCTGTGTAGATTCAAAATTTCCGCTTGAAAATTACAGAAAGATGAGTGAAGATAAAAGCTTTCAAAGTGATTTTAGAAATGATTTGAAAAAACATATCAACGATATTGCCTCAAAATATATAATCGGAGGCGAAACTTCCGAATTGGCAATTTTGTTTTTGCCGGCCGAAGCTATTTTTGCAGAGATTAATGCTTATCATGAAAATCTGATTGATTATGCGAGACAAAAAAGCGTTTGGATAGCCTCTCCGACAACTCTTATGGCACTTTTGACTACAATAATGGCGGTTGTAAGAGATATAAAGACAAAAGAGCAAGCCAAAAAAATTCAAGAAGAACTTGTAAAACTTTCCAAAAATTTTAAGCTTTACAAAGAGCGGTGGGAGCAATTGTCAAAACACATAGATACAGTTCATAAAGACGTTAAAGATATATCCGTAACGACCTCCAAGATTTCAGACGAATTCAGCAAGATAGAGAGAGTTGAGTTTGACGATGATGTCAAAAGTTTAGAATAAACATAGGATTTATACTCTAATATATCACAGTCTCAAAAAATATAAGCCGCTTTTTTTGATAAATATGCGCATTTTTAAAAAAATAGAAGTTCAATATTCGGAGACACTCTCATCTTCTGCCTTTTTGAGTGTTAGTACTGTAAAGCCTTGCATTTTGTTAATAAGCAGACTTCGTTTATCTATTTTGCTGACATTTTCGCCTAAATATAAATCCGATATAATAGATTTTCCTATAATATATCTGCCATTATCTTTTGTTTTAATTCCCCATATGTTATGTGCGACAACTGCTCTATTGTCGATTTCACCCACGTATAACATAATGTGACCCGGTAAGTATATAAGCGTAAGATACGGCTGTCCCAACTCTTTTAATTTTTGCTCTTTTTGAGCGGCTGTCAGATTTGATACATCAAAGTAAAGCGCAGTATTTTTCTGAGCAAGGGAATTTCTGGGAAGCCAAATGCCAAAAACAGAGAAAAAGTCTTTTGTAAAAGCAGAGCAGTCCCTGTTTGCATAAAGCCCGCCCCAACCGTAATTTTCATCCAGCAATTCATCTATAATCTGCTTTGCATGCGGAGCATTGAGCTCTAGCGGAAACGGCTTTGCGAACTCTTCACTTATAGTTACGTTTGTTGCAACTCCTTTTGCGTCTTTCCCGGTTGTTATGATAAACGCTTTGTATTGTTTGTTTTGGTATCCGCTGATAGGCAGTATTGTGCCGACTTTGAGATAGTGAGCAAACAACCCCTCTTCGTAATATGC
>JAIRSJ010000063.1 GCA_031255525.1 Campylobacteraceae bacterium | reverse complement strand
GGAAGCGATGTGATATCAATAGGGTTCAAGAAATTTTCATTCATATTGGATAATTTGTAATTCATCGTTTTTATCGGCACTAATAATATGCGCGATAAAAAAAATGCATGAAAAATCACCAAAAAAATCGCTGAGCAATTAATGACCATTATACTAAACAAAATTTCTTTCAAAACTATGTTAGTGTGGGTTATATCATAAGTCAGTTTTAAAAAAGTAGAATCCTTTTTATCATAAGAGTATAATATAGATAAAAAATCATTGCCGCCTTTAGAATCAGTTTCAAATTTCAAATCTTTATTTATATCTTTTCTGACGACAAATTCTATTGTGCCTTTGTGTCCGCTTTGACTTTGAAAAGTTACTCCGTTTTGATGTTTGACGGCTTCAATTCCATATTTTTTTATGATATTAACTGCTTCTTTTGAGAGTGAATCTGTAAGGGTATGATGTATTGAGACTTTTATATAGCTATAAAGAATTATGGAGAATATCACAATCAGCGCCGCGCAAGACGGCACTAATTGGATAATAAATTTAACCCTTATGCTTTTTTGGGAAAGCAAAATCTATAACCGCGTCTTCTTACTGTTTCTATAGTTGATATACCAAGAGGTTTATCCATTTTTTGGCGAATCTGATTGATCGCCACTTCTATCACATTTGGCGTAACAAGCTCAGGCTCTTCCCAAATGGCATCCAACAACTGTTCTTTTGAGACAATTTGGTCAGAATGACGCGCTAAATGTGTCAAAACCTCAAAAGGTTTGCCCTTTAGCTCAATGTCTGTGCCTCTATAGATAATTTTTTCTTCGTCCGGATCTATCGTTAAATCATCTATTTTAATAACATTTGTACCACCAAAACGCAGTCTTGCCTCAATTCTGGCTACCAAAACATCAAAATTGAAAGGCTTTTTAATATAATCATCCGCACCGGCTTTAAGAGCTTTTATTTCACTCTCTTTATCGTCTTTTGCAGATAAAATAATAACCGCCGTTTTAGATGTTTTTTGTTTTACCACATTTACCAAATCAACTCCGTCTCCATCCGGAAGCATCCAATCTGCTAAAACCAAATCGTAATTTCTAATGCCGATAAAGTATTCGGCGTCTTTGAAATTTTCTGATGTGTCGGTCTGATAACCAAACTCTTGAAGACCTTCCGAAATAGTCTTGTTTAGAGTTACTTCATCCTCAACAATCAATATTCGCATTGTGTTTATTCCTTGCTAAAAAAGTTTGAATGTGATTATAGCATTTTTTTAGAAATTTTTAAAGTTTTTTTTAGAAATTTTTAAAAAATTTTATCTATTTGCGCACCGACAAGCCTATTTTCAAGGATAGAAGGCTTTAATATTTTCAGGTAAACTCTATGTATTTGAGGGGATATTTTTGCTAATTTTTTACTTATATAGAGCAAAGATTCTTCCAAGGTAAAAAAATTTTTACTTTGCAAACTATCTTTTATAACATTACATATAGTTACATAATCAACAAGCGATTTTTTTTTATATTTTATCTCTATTTTTGCCCAAATTTCAACTTTTTGAGGTATTTTTCGCTCTTTTTCGAGTAATCCTATAATTGCTTCAAATTCAAATTTTTCAATCAAGAGCGTTATTTTCTCAGACAACTTTACTTTCCTCTTTCTTGATTAGTCTGATGATATTCGGCACATGTTTATATAATATGATGAATGCGATAATAACAAGCGGAGTGAAACTATTGACATTGGGGATTGTCCCGTGTATGAAAATAACCGAGACTATCAATGTTAAAAGTGCTAAAAGCGAAGCAACAGAGGATATTTTTAAAATTTTGCCGCACACAAACCAGACGACTATAGCTATAAACGTTTCTATCGGCAATAAAAAAAGCACTACGCCTGCTCCTGTGGCTACACCTTTTCCGCCCTCAAATTTAAGGTATGGACTAAAGCAGTGACCAGCTACGGATAAAATCCCAATAAACCACAAAGCATTTATATCAAATCCCAATAAAGTTCCCATAAAAAGCAGAAAGATACCCTTAAAAGCGTCTAATACTACAGTGGTAATTGCAAGCTTTTTTGCCAAAATCGGATTTTTTTCTTTCACTACTCTTAGTACATTTGTAGCGCCTATGCTTTGGCTTCCGGAATCTTTAAGATTAACGCCTGCAAATTTTTTAGCTAAAATCAGACCAAACGGTATACCGCCAATGAAAAAACTTATAAGATAAAAGATAAAATTTATATTTGTAACAAGTCCGGCCAAAATATCAAATATCGGCATAAAAGTCCTTTTAAGCATATTCCAAAAAATGAATTATTCTATCAAAAAAGAGTTGTAAAAAAGCTTTTTTAGCAAGAAAATTTTGCAAATGGTAAAATAACAAATTTTCCTTTAACTATGCGAGAATGATGCTTGATAATGCAAGTGATAAAAGAGCTATCCGATGGTGTTTTTGAACAAAAATACCATCAGTGGCATTGCCTAAAAAATTATGTTGAATAATTTTTGCGGTACTGATAAAAAGAGCATGTGCGGAATCTTTTAAAATTTTATATGCTCACAATAATGCGCTTTTTTAGTTGTATCAGTTTGTGAGATTTGATAAAACAATAATTTATTGACAAATAAAAATATGAAATTTTAAGTCCTCATTGGTTAAAATTAATTTTTTATTTTCACCATAAAAAGGACAACAGTATGCGTGGCTATAAAGTTTTTGCAGGAACAGCCAATCTCGAGTTTGCCAAGCAGGTAGCCAAAAATCTCTCTCTCCCGCTCTCGGACGCACAGGTACATACCTTCAGTGATGGCGAGATAAGTGTACAAATCAGCGAAAGCGTGCGCGGAAAAGATATATTTATTATACAATCGACTTGTTCCCCCGCCAATAACAATCTTATGGAGCTTCTTATACTCACAGACGCTCTAAGACGAAGTTCAGCCAACTCAATTACCGCTGTTATCCCGTATTTTGGTTATGCAAGACAAGATAGAAAAGCTGCGCCAAGAGTTCCGATCACTGCAAAGCTTATAGCAAATATGCTCCAAGCGGCAGGCATTAATCGAGTTGTAACGATAGATTTGCATGCAGGTCAGATACAAGGTTTTTTTGATATTCCCGTAGACAATTTATATGGTTCGGTCGTTTTCTATAACTATGTTTTAAATAAAAATTTTAAAAATTTAGTTGTAGCAAGTCCTGATATAGGCGGTGTAGCAAGAGCCAGAGCATTTGCAAAAAAGTTAAATGCGGATATGGTTATTGTTGATAAGCGCCGTGAAAAAGCCAATGAGTCCGAAGTGATGAATATTATAGGCGAAGTTGATGGTAAAAATATTGTTTTAGTGGATGATATGATAGACACTGCAGGCACTATAGTAAAAGCCGCGGCGGCATTAAAGCAAAAAGGGGCGTTAAGTGTTATGGCTTGCTGTACTCATGCAGTTTTATCGGGGTCGGCTTATGAGAAGTTAGATAGTGTTGTAGAACTGACAAAAGGAAAAATCAAGACTAAAGTTATCGCGCTTGACGAACTTGTGGTAACCGATACTATCCCTTTAAAAAAAGGAAATTCAAAAATAAAAGTCCTTTCCGTAGCGCCGTTGTTTGCTGAGGTTATAAGAAGAGTTTATCACAACGAGAGCGTAAACGGATTGTTTGTTTAAACTTTAAATTATGCAAAAAAATATTAGAAATTTTTCAATTATAGCTCATATTGACCATGGAAAAAGTACATTAGCGGATAGACTCATACAAGAGTGTGGCGCGATAAGCCAAAGAGAGATGCACTCTCAGATAATGGACACCATGGATATTGAAAAAGAGCGCGGTATTACCATAAAAGCACAAAGCGTTCATCTAAATTACATAAGAGATGGTATAAATTACACACTAAATTTGATAGACACTCCGGGTCATGTTGATTTTTCGTATGAAGTAAGTCGTTCTTTAGCCTCAAGTGAAGGTGCACTTTTGGTTGTTGATGCTTCACAAGGCGTTGAGGCTCAAACGATAGCAAATGTTTATATAGCGTACGAGAACGATCTTGAATTGATTCCCGTTATAAATAAAATAGACCTTCCTGCTGCCGATTCAAAAAGAGTTTGCGACGAGATTGAGCATATTATAGGGCTTGACTGCTCCAAAGCCATTGAAGTAAGCGCGAAGACCGGCTTTGGTATAAAAAAACTGCTTGATGCCATTATAGATAAAATCCCACCTCCGAAAGGTGATGAGAAAGCTGCTCTTAAGGCTCTTATCTACGATAGTTGGTTTGATAACTATCTGGGGGCATTAGCGCTTGTTAGGGTGTATGATGGCTTCATAAAAAAAGGTCAGGAAATACTCGTAATGGGTACAAACAAAAAACACGAAGTTTTAAGTCTGATGTATCCTCACCCCTTAAATCCCGTGAAAACAGATGTGATAAAAACAGGCGAAATAGGAATTGTAGTTTTGGGATTGAAAAATGTAAGTGATGTGAAAGTGGGAGACACAATAACGGATGCTAAGAATTCCACAAAAAATGCCATACATGGCTTTAAAGAGGCAAAACCTTTCGTATTCGCAGGGCTGTATCCTATTGAGACGGATAAATTTGAGGATATGAGAGATGCTCTTGAAAAATTAAAATTGAACGATTCAAGTATTAGTTACGAGCCTGAAACGTCTGTTGCTTTGGGATTTGGCTTTCGTGTGGGGTTTTTGGGACTTTTGCATATGGAAGTGGTGAAAGAGAGATTGGAGCGCGAATTTGATTTGGATTTGATAGCTACCGCCCCTACCGTTACATACAAAGTAACAAAAACGAATGGTACGACGATATGCATCCAAAATCCAAGTGAACTTCCGCCGATAAATGAGATAAGCGCCATTGAAGAGCCTTACGTGAAAGCCACTATTATCACTCCAAGTGAATTTTTGGGCAATGTTATAACTCTTGTTAACAACAAACGTGGTATTCAGACAAAGATGGATTATTTAAACGAAACACGCGTTTTATTAGAATATGATATACCGATGAACGAGATAGTTATAGATTTTTATGATAAATTAAAATCAGCTACAAAAGGATATGCAAGTTTTGATTATGAACCGGCAGGTTATCGTGAGGGTGACCTTGTAAAACTTGATGTAAGAGTCGCGGGCGAGGTTGTAGACGCACTCTCAATTATTGTTGCAAATGAAAAAGCCATGAGCAAAGGTAGAGAGTTTGTCAGCGCCATGAAAGAACTTGTACCAAGACAACTTTTTGAAGTTGCAATTCAAGCAAGTATAGGAAACAAAATCATTGCTCGTGAAACCGTAAAATCAGTCGGTAAAAATGTTACTGCAAAATGTTATGGCGGTGATATTACAAGAAAAAGAAAACTACT
>JAIRSJ010000116.1 GCA_031255525.1 Campylobacteraceae bacterium | reverse complement strand
CAAACTAACCAACAAACATTCGTTAGTGACAGGACTTCGTCATGATAGAAGCAGTGTTAATTATTTTGTTAACGGCACGAAAAGCAAAACACAGAAGTTTGATTTGAATGGGGTGTTTTTACGATATGAATACTATCAAAAAGATTTTACCTATTTTGCAGGTGTCGGATTTGCACAAAGAACGCCCGATTTTTGGGAACGAAACAAAAACAACAAATTAGATAAAGAGAGTAACGCGGAGTTTGATGCGGGAGTTTTATACAAAAGCGATAACTTGCGAGGCTCGTTTAATATATTTGCAAGTCAAATTGACAATTTTATCTTGATTTACTCCAACAACAGCGCAGAAAATATAGATGCAAGACGATACGGCTTTGAAGGCGAAGCAGAGTGGGAATTTGTGAAAAATTACAAATTGAGCTTTGCGGCCGCGTATACTTACGGCAAAAACCGAAACGGCGACAAGGCACTCGGTCAAACTCCGCCTTTTGAATTTAAAAGCTTATTGGGATACGATAATGATATCTTTTCTGCGGCTATTCTCGCACGATATGTCGCTCCTCAGCACAGAGTCGCTATAGGCGAGGGAAATATAATAGGACAGGATATACGAAAAAGCGATGATTTTGCCATAATATCGCTCAATGGAAGTTGGAAAATAAGCAAAAACGTAAGTCTGTTTTTGGGCATTGATAATATCTTCGATAAAGAATACAGCGAGTTTATAAGCAAGGGCTCTTTTGACGTAGCGGGATATAATCAACCTACGAATATTCAGATACGAGAAGCAGGACGACAATTTTGGGCAAGAGTGCAAGGGAGATTTTAGCCTGTTGCCATAGGTTTTGATTGTAAAATGTCCAACAAACTTTGCATTTCAAAAAATTATAACCATATATATTTAGATCTATAAAATACACATACTATAATCATGTGCAAATTTGGCTGTGTATATGAATTTTGTCACGATCTGCACATATGCAACTTTGTGTCAGCAACACTTTAAATAATTGCGGTAGGAAATTTTTTGATTTATAAATCATTTGTAGTCTTATTCTGCTATTATTTTTACGCTATCTTAACGCTTTTATCATCGACAAAATCTCATCTTTTTTGAAAAACTCTCTTATTTTTTAAATAGCTCCGTATACAATATCCGTATGTAAAATTTAAGACGCCCGATCTATCTTTTTATTTTTTTGACGATATAGTCCCCAACTTCTGCCGCAAGCATTCCCGCTATTATCAAAAATGCTCCCGCAAGCTGTATGTGCGTAAAAGTCTCGTTTGCAAAAAAATATCCTGCAATACCCGCTGCTATGGGCTCACATGTAAATATGATAGCCGTTTTTGTCGATGAAACAAATTTTTGCATTGCAGTTTGTACAAAAAAAGCAAAAATTGTTGCAAAAACCGATGTGATAATAATTGCTTTTATAAATACTACACTAAATTCCGGCGGCAAAATAGGATTGCCGAAAAATAAAACGCCGAAAAAGCAAAATATGCATACTGTAAAAAACTGTATCAACACAAGCAAATATGTATTATATTTTTTTGTGTAAAATCCTGTGAAAACTATCTGGAATGAAAACATAAAAGCGCAAAGAAATGCGTAAAATTCACCTCTATTGATACCGATTTGGGCATTTATGCTCAAAAAATATAATCCCAAGGCGGCGATAATAGCTCCAATGCACGAATAAAAAGAGACTTTTTGCCTAAATACGGCAAAGAGTACAAACGGAATGATTACGACATTAAGTCCGGTTATAAATCCAACTGTCGAAGAGTAGGCGTAAAGAAGTGCAAATGTTTGAAAGGCATATCCAAAAAATAAAAAAGTGCCTATAATAAAACCCGCCAAAAGAGTTTTTTTGTCCATAAAATGCAGATGTTTAAGACTAAAAAGCATCATCAAAAGAGTGGCGAGCAAAAAACGCCAAAACAAAAAAGTATAAACCGACGTCTGTTTTGTGGCGTCTTGCACTATCAAAAATGTCGAACCCCAAATGATAGCAACAGACAATAATAATAAATCGGCACCCAGCCTCTTTAATCTGCCCACCAAAATCGTCTCCTTGTTTTTGAAAAACATAATTTTACCGCAAAGTTCAAAAAATATGGTTGGTTTTTTTAAAATTAACTTACTTTTAGGGATAGATTGTTAAAATTGAGTTTTTATTAAAAAGGGCAAATATGGATAATGCCATAATCCAGCTAAAAGGTGTAGAAAAATATTACGGCGATTTTCATGCTTTGAAAAACATAAATTTTAAAGTCGCCAAAGGAGAGATTGTCGTTATATGCGGTCCTAGCGGCAGTGGCAAATCAACTCTTATACGCTGCATCAATCGTCTGGAAGATATAGATAATGGCGAGATTATTGTGGACGGATTTGATATCTACTCTAAAAAAACAAACCTAAATGAAGTAAGAGCGGAAACAGGTATGGTGTTTCAGCATTTTAATCTCTTTCCACACTTGACGATATTGGAAAATATCTCCATAGCACAGCGAAAAGTTAAAAAATATTCGCGCGACGAAGCTAACAAAGAATCTATCAAGCTCCTCGAAAAAATGGGGCTTGCAAATAAGGCATATGGCTATCCGAACGAACTTTCGGGCGGCCAGAAGCAAAGAGTTGCAATAGCTAGATCTTTGGCTATGAAACCAAAAATCATACTTTTTGACGAACCAACATCGGCGTTGGATCCTGAAATGATAGGTGAAGTGCTTGACGTTATGAGAGAGCTTGCTAAAGAGAATTTTACAATCGTATGCGTAACTCACGAGATGGGTTTTGCTAAAGAAGTTAGTGATAGAGTAGTGTTTATGGATCACGGCGAGATAGTTGAAGAAGGCACTCCTAAGGAATTTTTCAAATCACCAACGACACAGAGGGCACAAAAATTTCTGCAAGAAGTTTTGAGTCATTAAATTAAATACAAAGGAAAATTATGCGCAAAATTTTACTTACACTATTTGTCTTTTTTGCCGCAGTTACAAATATATACGCGGACGACATTAATCTGTGGAAAAAATCCACACTAAACGCTATTCTTGAAAAAGGCGAACTATCGGTTGGTCTCGAACCCGGATACATACCTTTTGAAATGAAAAGCAAAAAAGGCGAAATTATAGGTTTTGATGTGGATATGGCAAAAGCTATGGCAGAGGCTAT
>JAIRSJ010000090.1 GCA_031255525.1 Campylobacteraceae bacterium | reverse complement strand
GTCATGTTCGTAAGTTCTGATTGTCTGTTTTATGGTGTTGTCGAATATCTGTTTTAAAACTCCTGTTGAGGCATCGTAGACATAACCTAAGTTGGAGTTGAAGATGACGATGTCGGTTTTTTTCAGATTAAGAAAAGAGAAGGCGGGATTATCGGTTAACGAATAATCATAATCTGGTATTAGAACATCATTTACCTTTTTATATAAAAGTTCCGTTGAAGGCAAAGATACCCAAAAAGCAGGACCTCCGCCAAAAGCCCCAGCCGAACTTGTTGTAAAGTAGTAGCTTTGATTGCTTTCTACTCCTTGTCTAATCTTATTTTTAAGATCTTTTGGATAAGAGAGATATGCATAACTGTATTCTTGAATTCCTTCAAATATAGTTCCTTTATAATAAGCATTATAGTCATAATTGTTTATATTTATAACGGGATATTCTGCTTCTGGAGCGATATATAAGCCAAGCTCGGAGTATGACCCAATATCTTTATATTCATACAAGATACGATTTGAATAGTAAGCACTCTTGTAATCTTTATATTCGCGAAAATTGATTACTATCAAATTAACTCTGTTTTGATTAGAGTAAAAGCTAGGAAGAGGTCTCGTAAGCGTTAATCCGTAATAAACATTATCTCTAAATAACGAACCGTTGAATCTGTTTTCGGGTTCTTTATCCACAGCAAAGAGCATTCCGTCTTTTACCTCTATATATTTTAAAGTTTCAGCGTTACTTAAAATTCCTTTGGGACTTAGATTCATATATAAATCATCTTCAATGCTCCAGCCATTAGCCAAATTATTCTCATCATTGTTCCTGTTTGCACTTACGGAGATACTTTGTACGGACTGATAGGCTATATTGTCAATGCCCTCTATTCCTGTCGGATTTGTTCCTATTTTACCCCAAGCTATTTCATAATTTTTTGAAGCGGCATAATATATCATTTTATATTTATATCTTACGGTAATAGTTCCGTCTATAACTCCTGATAACTTGTTTCCGAGCATATCTCTTCCGTCCCACTCAAACTCTATATTATTAATTTCGCCTCTATTCAATTTTTTTTCATATCTTTTGCCGGCTATCTCCAATATAGCGTCGGCTTCAAATGCAGAAGATGCCATATTTGTAGTGTCTACTATAGCGGATATAGTATTTTTATATCCGTTTGTGTTTTTAGAAGAGTAGTGAAGTTTTATGTCGGTTCCCGCGATATCAATATCTTCATGCAAGACTTGTGTTTTTGCGGTAATGTATGAGTTTGTGGGGATTTTACAATCGCCTTTGGGATCGTTGTCTGTATTTGACTCTTCAGGAGAATTCGCATCAAGCGGAGGAGCCATACCAAAATTTAAATCCCACGGTGTAAAGTGTGTTATCCTTGCTCTCATATACGTTTGTCCGGCTTGATAATTTATATTATCCTGTAATCCTGCCACTTCATCGCTAAAATCTCCATCATCGTTCAAATCGTCCGGTTCCCCGTCATTGTTGCTATCTAATGCATCTATTATTCCATCACCGTTTATGTCAAGAAGTCTTATTACTATCCCGTTTTCCGAACCTATCCACTCTCCTTTGTTTCTGTCGTAATACCCAACCGGTACTATCTCTCCTACATTAAATCCTAAAAAGTTATCTACATACATAGCTATAGGTTCGTCAAACACTACACTCTCATCATCACTTATACCATCGACTGTGACGTCTATACAATATGTAAATGCTACGGTATCGGGAAGATTTGATGGCATTGAGGCCGGAACTTCAAACTCTGTGGCTCTGACATTTATACTCTCTAACTCTCTTTCGTTTCCGTCTTTATCTACTGCTTTTGCCTTGTTTACTCCTTCAAATACTATAGTTGCGCTTCTTGCTCCTCTTTCATCTCCTATTTTAGAAGATACATGCGTTTGAACGGATGAATTGTTTAGATTGATAACAGATACTTTAGTATCTTTTTTTAACATATTCACGTCAGGAAGTATGCTCCAATCTTGCGTTTTTGCATATATGTCTCTATCTATAGTGGTAAATCCCGCCTTTTGATATCTTACGATAATGTTTTTTCCGCCCTCAACAGGCAAAGCATAAGAGCCGTTCTCGTCTGTTTTTACACTTCCGTATTCATTGAAGTTGTGAATAGCTACTGTTACGTCTTTTAAAGGTTTATTATCTTTGTCTAATACTCTGCCTGTCATCATAGCAAATAATCTTTCGTCATATTTTTCCAAAGAAGAGTCTTCGGGGATAGTATCTACATATAAATTTCCAAAATATGCCGAATTGATATTTGAAGTGTTCAACTCTTCCGAGACTGTGACTCTAATTGTCAAAGGGCTTAAATCATTATAACTTGCCTTAATGGTTGCATTTCCGGCATTTAAGCCTTCCAGCTCTCCTTTTTTGTTGATAGATGCTATATCGCTCTTATCTATGGTAAATTTGATATCTTCATTATGAAGCGTATAAACCGAGTTATCTTTTGAAACTCCATAAACGGTTAATATCTTTTTATCGTTTATCTTTAAGCTGATAAATGAGGGGGATACTTGAATATGCGATATGTTGAAATTGTTCGGATTATTCGGAGTGTTTGGGTCATCCTGGTCATGATTTCCGCAAGAGATAAAAAGAAGAGAAATGAGCAAAAAATTCAAAAACTTTGAAGCATAGATGACATATTTCATATAAGTAACCTTTTTATTAATAATAAATTAAAAAATAATTTTAACGATATGATCTTGAAACAGAACTTAAAAATTTGGCTATAATAAAATTTTTTTAGGGGGATATATGGATAATATAAAAAGCTTGCTTGATATTGAAGTCAAACAAAAAAATCATCATGCCGGACTTATGGAGAGCGAGGATCCTTTGAGGGTTGCAAAGACGCATCGTAATGATGTTGTCGCATTAATTTGTGCGTTATTTGCTTATGGCAATGCAAAACTCATTGAAAAATTTTTGCTTTCGCTTGATTTTTCAGCTTTGAATGATGACGAAAAAACGATAGAAAGAAAACTAAAGGGACGATATTATAGATTTCAAACGAACGAGGATGTGGTGGAGATTTTCAAAACTTTTGCCAAATTTAAAAAAGAGGCAAATTTGGAAGACATTTTTTTTGAAGGGTATAAAAAAGAGAATAGCGTAATAGCCGGAATCAAAAAAGTACTGGAAAAATTGTACGACTTAAGCCCTTATAGAACCGCAGGATACGAATTTTTGTTTGGTAAAATACCATCGTCAAATCCGTCCTCGCCATATAAGAGATGGAATATGTTTTTGCGTTGGATGGTAAGAGACGACGAGCTTGATATGGGACTTTGGAAGCGGGTAAATAAAGCCGATTTGCTGATGCCGCTTGATGTACATACATTTAATGTCTCAAGAAAACTCGGACTTTTAAATCGAAAAACTTATGACTTTAAAGCTGTTTTAGAATTGACCCAAACGCTTCGCAAATTTGACGCTAATGATCCCGTAAAATACGATTTTGCGATATATCGCCTCGGACAGTCAAAAAAGATAGACAGTATCGTATTGTAGTTTTTTATAATTTAATCCGTTTGATAACTCCCTAAAAGCGATCGTTATGATATATATTTAAGAAAAAACGATAATAAAAACCGATACAGGATATTTTCAAGTTTTGTGAAATTTTTTCTCTTACGGTGCGATAGAAAGTCTTTTTATACGTAAAACAAATATTAAAAACAAACTTTTAAAAATCACCAATATAATGGCAAAATTCATAAAATCTTAATTCTTTGATTGCTATAATCATCCATAAATTTTTAAAAATAGGGCTTTAAATGTCTGAACTTTTTCTCTTCACAGGTCTTATCTCAGATAATCACACTTGGCTTGTTTTATCTCAAATACTTATCGTTGCAGTTATTCTTCTTGTCATCGCAAAAGTTGCCACTTCATCCATGCAGCTTGTACCAAACGGTGTTCAAAATGTCATGGAGTCATTTTTGGAGGGTATTATCAGCGTAGCTTCGGAAATTGCGGGCGAAGAGGTTGCAAGAAAATATTTGCCGTTAGCCGCTACAATCGCTCTTTTTGTTTTTGTATCAAATATGATAGGAGTGATTCCCGGTTTTGAGGCGCCGACAAGCAATATCAATATCACCTTGCCGCTGGCTTTAATGGTATTTTTGTACTACAATTTTGAAGGTATTAAAAAGAACGGCTTTGTAAAGTATTTTAAGCACTTTTTAGGACCTAATATCTTTTTATCTCCTCTAATGTTTCCGATAGAGGTCATTTCTCATATATCGAGGATTGTCTCTTTGTCTTTCAGGCTTTTTGGAAACGTCAAAGGAGACGACTTATTTTTGATGGTTATACTATTTTTAGCACCATGGGTTTTACCTGTTTTACCTTTCTTTATATTGGTATTTTTCGGCGCATTGCAAGCTTTTATATTTATGATATTGACTTATGTGTATTTAGCAGGCGCTGTACAAATCAGTGAAGAACATTAAAAAGTACGGAACTTGCGAAAATCATATACTGAGTTTCTAATTAGTTTTTTAGCTGGAGCCTCTTGGGCTCTTGCGTTTTTAGGCGCTATTTTATTTTTCTTTATCTTTGTGCGTTTAGGTTTCTTTATCGGGCTTTTCGGTGCTTTTGCCGGTTCTCTTTTTGGACTTTTTATGGTTTTGATAGTTGAAATTGCGCATATACAAATGCAAAAATTGGAAGAGTTGAAACGCCAAACAAAGCTGATTGAGAAACTTTTGAAAAAAAAATCAGATGATATCATATCTGATAACTGACCAAAAATATTACGGAAATACCAAACAATCAATAAGAGAGACACTTTTAAAAGTCGCCGAGAAACACAAAATAGATTATGCTTGTTTAAGAGATAAAAATGCAAAAGATTATGAGGATTTGGCTGAAACTTTTATAGCCGTATGCAATGATTTGGATACGAAGCCTATTTTACATACTTTTTGGCAGCAAACAATAATTTTAGGGGCTTATGGAGTTCATTTTTCAACAAAAGATTTTGAAAATATTCCTTTGGCAAAAGAGAGAAATATTTTTACGCTTGCAAGTGCACATTCTCTGAAAGAGGCAAATAAAGCGCTTTTTTTGGGAGCCGATATCGTCACAATAAGCCCAATTTTTTATACCCCAGATAAAAATGAACCTCTTGGTTTAGAGAAGTTAAAAGAAATAACGGATAAAATACCGCATAAATGTATTGCGCTTGGCGGTATTTTGGAAAGCTCTCAAATAGATATGTGTAAAAAAGCCGGGGCTATCGGATATGCGTCTATCCGCTATTTTTTAATATAAAGGTTATATATGTTTGAAGTTGTGATAGGTCTTGAAATTCATACTCAGCTAAATACAAAAACAAAAATTTTCTGCTCATGCCCCACGAGTTTCGGCGAGAGAGCAAATACAAATGTATGTCCTGTGTGTTTGGGACTTCCCGGAGCACTTCCTGTACTAAACAAAGAGGCGGTTAAAAAATCAATAGCTTTTGGAACTGCTATTAACGCAACTGTAAATAAACGCTCCATTTTTAATAGAAAAAACTATTTTTATCCGGACTTACCAAAAGCTTATCAGATAAGTCAATTTGAGATTCCAATCGTTGAAAAAGGCGAGGTTTATATAGATTTGGAAGACGGCTCGACAAAAAAAATAGGCGTGACAAGAGCGCATTTAGAGGAAGATGCCGGCAAAAATGTGCATGAGGCGAATTTTAGCGGCGTTGACTTAAATCGCGCGGGTACTCCGCTTTTGGAGATAGTAAGCGAACCTGATCTTAGAAGCTCCGGTGAAGCTGTGTCGTACCTAAAAAAGATTCATGCGATACTAAGATATCTTAATATCAGCGATGCCAATATGCAAGAGGGTAGTTTCAGATGCGATGCAAATGTATCCATAAGACCAAAAGGTGATACAAAGTTGTATCCGAGAGTTGAGATAAAAAATCTAAATTCGTTCAGATTTATTCAAAAAGCTATAGATTATGAAGTAGAACGTCAAAGCGAAGCATGGATAGACGGAGTTTATGATAAAGAGGTTGTACAGGAAACAAGACTTTTTAACATTGAAAGCGGTGAGACAAGAAGTATGAGAAGCAAAGAGGATAGCGCAGAGTACCGATACTTCCCGGATCCTGATTTGCTGCCTGTGATGATAGATGATGCAATGATGGAAGAGTGTGTCAAAATTCCGGAACTTCCGGATGAAAAGAAGATTCGTTACATAAAAGAGTTTGGTATAAAACCGTATGATGCCGGAGTTGTAACAAGTTCTGTAGAGTTAGCTAAATATTTTGAAGAGATGATAGAATTTGGAGCAAGTGCGAAAAATAGTGTAAATTGGCTTACAGTTGAGCTTTTAGGGCGCCTTGAAAGTGGAGTCGGAATAGAAAATTCACCCGTTAAAGCCGACAAATTAGCCACATTGGTTAAAAGAGTGGAAGAGGGTGCGATAAGCGGCAAAGCGGCAAAGGAAATTTTAGACTTTTTGATGAAAAATAATGAAAATGTTGACGATGTCATTGAAGAATTAGGATTAAGACAAGTAAGCGATGAGGGTGCGATAATAACGATAATAGATGCGGTTTTGGACGCAAATCAAGACAAGGTAGAGCAGATAAAAGCGGGTAAGGAGAAACTTTTCGGATTTTTTGTGGGGCAGGTAATGAAAGAAAGCAAAGGCGCGGCAAACCCCTCTAAAGTAAATGAGCTCTTAAAAGAGAAGTTGGGTTTGAAATAACAACAAAGGAAAATTTTATGAACATATCCGTAATTGGCGGGGGCAAATGGGGACAAGCATTGCACTTTGCATTTTCGCAAAATCATAAAAGTATTATTACTTCAAGGACAAAAAAAGATATTCCCAATTTTGTAACTCTTGAAAAAGCGTTGGATAATGAATATATCGTCATGGCGCTTCCTGCGCAAATTGTTGGCGAGTGGCTTAAAGAAAATTTTAAATACGACAATCAAAAAATATTAATTGCCGCCAAAGGGATAGAAGAGAGCAACGGAAGATTTTTAAATGAGATATTTTCAGATTTTGTTCCGGCTTCCAATCTTGCCTATCTTTCCGGTCCGTCTTTTGCCGCAGAAGTTATGAAGGCGTTGCCGACAGCTTTAGTGGTAAGCTCAAAAAACCAAAAGACGGCAAAAGAATTTTGCGCGTTTTTCCCAAGTTTCATTAAAGCTTATGCAGATGAGGATATTGTGGGAGCCGAGATAAGCGGTGCATACAAAAATGTTTTGGCAATAGCAAGTGGAGTATGTGACGGACTTGACTTGGGACTTAATGCAAGAGCGAGTCTTATTGCAAGAGGACTTGTTGAGATGCAAAGATTTGGACTCAATTTTGGGGCTAAAGAGGCGACGTTTTTGGGGCTTAGCGGAGCCGGAGATCTGTTTTTAACTGCTTCAAGCGTGCTTTCACGCAATTATCGCGTTGGAGTGGCTTTAGCCAAAGGCACAAAACTTGTTAAAATCTTGCAAGAATTAGGAGAGGTAGCCGAAGGGGTTTTAACATCAAGGGCTATAAGCAAAATCTCGAAAGAGAGAGATATCTATACACCTATAGCAAGAGAGGTGAGCATGATCATAGAAGGAAAATCCCCACTTGACAGTCTGAAAGATTTGCTTGCGTAAAAATAGTTTTTTACTGTTTTTAAATAAATTATGATAAAGGGTTTGCATGCTGATTAAAAATGCCAGAATATCAGATGATGAAAGGTTAAAAGATGTTTTGATAGAGGGCAATACAATAACCAAAATAGCAGATACTATAGACAAAAACGATGAGACTATAGATGCTAACGGCGCATATTTGTTCCCCGGTCTTGTGGATCTGCATGTAAGATTGAAAAACGACACGTTAAATCAAAAAAATCTGAATACTCTCTCCAATGATTGCGCCAGAGGCGGGGTTACAACGGCGCTTATTATCCCGGATTTTATTCCACGGCTTGACAATGAGAGTTTTTTGGAACTTTTAAACGCCAAAGTCAATACTCTGCCGACAACTGTGCTTTTGTCAGCCCCTTTGGTGAATGAAGAGACAAGTAAGCTCAACAATATTGCCACTTTGATACAAAACGGTGCAATTGCTATTTGGGGCAAATCACATGTAAACTCAAATCTCATCAGGCGTGGTGTGCAATATGCCAAAATGAGACAAACACCTTTTTTGATAGATTGTTACGATGACGACTTAGACGACAACGGCGTGATGAATGACGGCGAAGTAGCGTTTAAACTCGGACTTCCGGGTATTTCAAAAGTGTCTGAAACCAGCGAAGCAGCTAAGCTGTGCGAGATAGCAAAATACTACGATATACCTATTCTTTTTCAAACACTCTCTGTTAAACGCTCTATTGAACTTGTAAAAGAGGCAAAAAAAACAATAGAAGCTTATGCCGAAGTTTCCATTCATCATTTGCTTAAAAACGATACAAGTTGTGATGATTTCAACACTTATGCAAAAATCAAACCTCCTTTGCGCGACGAAGATGAACGCCAGGAACTGATAGAAGAGTTAAAAAAAGGTAACATAGATATTTTAACTTCTGCGCACTCTCCGCGTTCTATTCTCTATAAAGATGTAGCTTTTGAGGAAGCAGCATATGGTATGCACGCTATTTGCGACTATTTACCGCTTATTTTTACTTACTTGATTAATACGAAACTGATAACCATAGAACAATTTATAGATTTAACAAGCAAAACGCCTGCAAAAATTTTAGGTTTAAAGACAAAAGGTGAAATTAAAGAGGGATTTGATGCTGACTTGGTTATATTTGATCCTGCATATAAAGAGGTATTAAAAATATCGGACTCTATGTATTCGGGTGAAACTTTAAAAGGAAAAGTTTTTTATACTATTGCAAAAGGTAAAGTTGTATACAAAAAAATTTGATATAAAAAGTAATGAATACCGACTTTTAATGTGAATGAAGTTTAAGGCAAGCAGTGAGAGTATAAAAAATTACAGATAGACATTTTGTTAAATAGTGTTGCAGTTTGCTTGCGCATTTTTTCTGTCGTAGCTACCGTATTTTTATTTGTTAAAACTATTTTTTAAAAAGATGAAAATCTCTCAATCATCTATCAAAATGTCATTTTGTTACAAGATACGCTAAAATATCTCCGAAAAAGGCAAAGTATCAGCAGCTAAAAATCGGCGAGTGATTTTTAACATTTCCAAGAATTTTAGAGGAAAGTATCATATGTCAGCGATAAATATTAAAAATCTAAGTTTTACATATGAGGGCGGTAAAGAAGCTGTTTTTGAAAATGTATCGGCGGTTTTGGATACTGATTGGAAATTGGGTTTTATCGGTAGAAATGGACGCGGCAAAACGACTTTTTTGAAACTTTTGATGGGACAATATGAATACACAGGCACAATATCAGCTTCGACAGATTTTGACTATTTTCCTTTTGAGGTAGAGAGTGAAAAAACCATATTTGAAATAGCACAAAAAATTTCTCCATCTATCAGGCAATGGCAGTTGGAAAAAGAGATTTCGCTTTTAAATTTGAGCGAAAAGATTTTAAACAGAGTATTTAAAACTCTAAGCGGTGGGGAGCAAACAAAGTCACTCATGGCGATTTTATTTTTAAAAGAAAATAATTTTTTGCTTTTGGACGAACCGACTAATCATTTGGATATTGAGGCCGTGCAAGATATATCAAAATATTTAAAATGCAAAAAAGGTTTTATTTTAATCTCCCATGATCGCTATTTTTTAGATAGTTGTGTAGATCATATATTGTCTATCAATAAAACGAACTTAGAGGTACAGCGAGGCAATTTCTCATCATGGCAGCAAAACAGAGAGCGTCAAGATAATTTTGAGTTGTCACAAAATGAAAAATTTGACAGAGATATCAAACGTCTAAAAGCATCCGCAAAAGATATAGCCATTTACTCAAACAAAACCGAGCGCAGTAAATATAACATAGATAGAAACAGCGGTATGGCCGCAGATAAAGGTTTCATCGGACACAAATCCGCCAAACTTATGCAAAGAGCAAAAAACGTTCAAAAACGGCGCGATAAAGCTATAGATGAAAAATCCAAATTGCTTAAAAATCTCGAATTTGCGCCTGAACTCAAAATCTCTTTTTTAGAGTATACACAAAAAAGTCTGATAGAAGCGAGGAATCTCGAAACCACTTACGATAAAGCTATTTTTAATAAATTGAACTTTATAGTTGAATATGGTGAGCGCGTTTGGCTTAAAGGTAAAAATGGTTGCGGTAAAAGTACTCTTATCAGATTGATTTTGGGCGAAGACATAGCTTATAAAGGTAATCTTTATATACCGCATGGTCTAAAAATATCTTATATACCACAAAATACTACGGCGCTACAAGGAAACATGGAAGGATTTGCGAAAACTTCCGAAATAGACGAGACTCTTTTTAAAACTATTTTGCGCAAATTGGATTTTTCGCGCGAACATTTTGAGATGGATATGAGTAAATTTAGCGATGGTCAAAAGAAAAAGGTTTTTATAGCAAAGAGTCTATCTGAGAAAGCGCATGTGTATATATGGGACGAACCGCTGAATTTTGTTGATGTACTTTCAAGGATACAGATTGAAAATATAATATTAAAATACCACCCCACAATGTTATTTGTAGAGCATGACAAAGTATTCGCTGAGAAAATCTGTACAAAAATTATAGAATTATAAACCTAATATGGATTAATATTTGCATGTGAGTTTTTGAGATGTTTTTGAAGCATCTCATTTAAAAAATTTACATTCATATAATAAGTTAAACACCATTTATCAAAATACTTTGTTTGTCGTTTGTGAGTGTTACATGTGATAAAACCGATAAGAGACATGAAAATTCACTTAAAAAGCGGACAATACCCTCATGCGTAGCTGCGTTATATCAAAGAAACCAAATTATTTTTTATCTTGCAGGCAATCAGCGATATAAGTGCATAAACCAAACTACATAAAACGCTTGAGATTTTTGCAAAGTTTTGAGGTGGATAAAAGTTATTATGCTAAATTTATTTGCAGTTTGAAATAAAAAAAATGGGCTTTTTGGCAGTAAAAAGATATCAACAGCAAGCGCATATCTCATTTTTATCCGTCTTTTTTAAATTTCCAAGACAAAAACATTAAGATAACAGAAAATTATAGTCTTTCAGATCACAAAATGTTTTTAAATAACGGCGGTTGGTTTGGTGTTTAGCAATATATTGCTTTAGATAACGTTAGTTTTTCAAATTTCAATAAGCTCCAAAATACCCATATATCAGGCAACAGGCAGCTTTAGTAATACACTCTGCTTAGATATAACCCGCAAGCTGGGGCGGCTTTGGTGAATATGCGACTTTTTTTCTCTATTTGAGATTTTAATTCCGACAATGTCAACTCGCCTTTTTGAACGCTCAACACTGCTGCCATCATAAGTCTTACTTGCGAACGCAAAAAGCCGTCCGCTAAAAATCTAAAAATTAAAAAGTTTTTGTGTATATAAGCGTCTGCTTTGTGTATAACCCTTATATCATCTTTTGTTTCGCTGCCGGTTTTTTTGAAAAAACCAAAATCGTGTTTTCCGATAAAAAGCAAAAGAGCTTCATTTATTAACTTCAGGTCAAAACTTGATAAAAAAAGTGCATAATCATTAAAAAACGGATTGTACTTTTTATCGTAGCAGATATATCTGTATAATCTTTTTTTAGCGCTAAATCTTGCGTGCAGATTGGAGAATGATACGCTCCTTATATGTATATACGGAAAAAGCAGACGGTTTAATATATTTTTTAGTTTTATCAAATCTTCCCAAAAGGGAGGAATATCAACATGTACGACTTGATTTAATGCATGTACGCCCTTGTCGGTACGCGAGCTTCCAGTGGGTTTTGATGTTATGCCAAGCTCTTTTAAGGCAGAAATGATTTTATCCATAACACCGTTTTTATTTGGCTGTTGCTGAAATCCTCCGAATTTACTTCCATCATAAGCGACACGAAGAAAAACTCTCATTAAAAGTACTTTAAGATTTTTTGTCTGAATGTGATAAAAGAGAGTATGAAAAAGAGTGTAAATATGCCAACAAGGCTTCCTATGGGGTTGATATTTTTGAATAGTACAACGGCGGCAAAATAGAGCATTATAACTAAAGATATCCATAAATAGATGTTTGAGCGTTCGTATCTGTATGTGACTATTCCAAACGACAATGCAAAAAATGTACTCGCCAGCGGGAAAAGTGCGATAAGCATGTAAAACACAAAATCCTCACCCTTTTTTCTATTTTCAAACATATCAATCCAATACGTTTTTATATTGCCGATATCTCTTACTTCATTGCCAAGCAACGTTCGTATAAACATAGTCTCAAAGTCAAGCTGATTTATTTCGTTTTTTGTAATATCGTAAGCCTTCCCTTCCCTAAGTTCAAGACTTATCTCGCCTTGGTTGTTATGTACGAATGACTCGCCTGCAGATACTATTTTATCGCTGTTGTCACTTTGTGAATACATAACTATATCCTTGTAATAACCTTTATCCGAATTATTTATGAAAATAAACCAGTCTGAAAATTTTTGTCCGAATTCGGTAGCTTCTATATTAAAACGCGCTTCCGCCTTTTTATAATCAACAAAATTTGTCTGAAGTTCTTTTGATAAAGGCATCAGAACAAGTACATTTAAAACTAAAAAAAGCGATAAAAGTAGCGAGAGAAGCGTAAAAAATTTAGCTATTTTTCCAGGCGGAAATCCAAGTGTAAAAAGAACTATCGTCTCATTTTCACGGGAGAGCTTAAATAAAACCATAGCCAAAGCGATGAAAAAAGTAATCGGCAAAGTGAAAATTAACACTTTGGGTAATAAAAAGAGATATAGTTTTCCAAGTTCAAGAAAAGTGATTTTGATAACTGACGTGATGCGCGCTATTTGTATGAAGTATACAACCGAAGTGATAAAAAACAGCGTAAAAAATAGTGAACCGAAAACAGATATGAATTGGCTCAAAAGATAGTGATTTGTTTTACCCATACACATACTTTAAAAATGCAGATATTTGTTCATTGAACAGATATGTTACAAAAAGTCCCGTAGATAAAAATGGAATGAAAGGCAGTTCATATCCTCTTTTGGCGACTATAAAAAAGATCGGTAGAGCAAAAAGTGCTGATAGATATATTGCTGTAAATCCCAAAGGAATGCCAAGCATTGCTCCTATGAGAGCGGCTATTATGATATCGGCTTCTCCCATGGCCTCTTTTTTTAAAGCAGCGGTTATAAATATACGAAGTAGAGCAAAACCTCCTGCAAACAAAAGTGCATATTGGAGTTTTGAAAGCATATCAAAACCGATAATACCCAAAACAAGTGCCGGCAAACTCAAACTATCAGGTACTGCTTTGTATCTCAAATCTATCACGGATAGAGCCAAAAGCAGAGCAAAAATGATGCCTTGAATCAGAGAAAAATATAAACTATTTTCTTTAATAGCGCAGATAAAAAATAAAAAGGCAGTCATGAATTCTACAAGTGGGTATTGAAAACTAATCTTTTCTTTGCAATAGGCGCATTTTCCACGCAAAAATATCCATGATAAAAGCGGTATATTATGATACCATTTTAAAGGAGTACCACAATTGACACAATGAGATGAAGGGAAAATCACGCTTTCGTTTTTTGGAATCCTTAATATCAAAACGTTTAAAAACGAACCGAACAACAATCCAAAAAGAGTTAAATATGCTATATTCATAATCCGCCGAACTTCCTTTGTGTTTTTTGATATGATAGTATTATTTGTTCAAACTCAGCTTCATCAAAATCAGGCCATAGAGTGTTTGTAAAAAAAAGCTCGGCATATGAAGCTTGCCAAAGCAAAAAATTCGATAATCTTTGCTCACCGCCTGTTCTTATCAGTAGATCCACGGATGGAAAACCTTTCGTATCCAAATTTGCCTCTAAATTTTGCTCATTAATCTCGCCCTTACTCTCAAAAAGCTTTTTGCAAGCTCTTGTTATCTCATCATGAGAGCCGTAATTGAGAGCTAAAACTTGTGTCAGTCCATCATTATTTTTTGTCTTATTCTTGACATTTTCTATCTCTTTTTGCAGTCCTTTGTCAAGTTTTTCCAAATTTCCGATAGTCTCAAATCTTATATTGTTATCTTTCAAAACTTTCAAATGGCTTGATAGAAAACGTTTCAGCAATCCCATCAAAAAAATTACTTCACTTTTGGGGCGTTTCCAATTTTCCGTACTAAAAGCGTAAAGTGTGAGATATTTTAAGTCGGTTTTTGCTGCGTATGAAGTGATCTTTTCTGCCGATTTAGCGCCTGCTTCATGACCAAAACTTCGCATTTTACCGCATTTTTCAGCCCATCTGCCATTCCCATCCATAATAATCGCTACATGCGTTAATTTATTCAAGTTCACAACTCTTCACAATTTTTCAAAATATTAAGTGATATTTCAAATTTACTTTTTTTGTGAAATTCCACCGCATCTTTTTTTGTAATAAATGTTATAGTATTATCATCGCTGCCGAATGGATTTGTATCGTTTATCACATTTAAACAAACTGCGTCAAGTTTTTTTTCTTTCAACATGTTTTTTGCGTTTTGAAGTGCATTTTTGGTGTCAAGTTCTGCTTTAAAACCGACAACTTTCATATCTTTTTTATCAACACTCAAAAGTATGTCATCATTTTTTATGAGTTTTAGATCAAACTCGTCTCCTAAAAACTCTTTTTTTAATTTTCCGATAGCGCGATTTTTCACTCTGTAATCACTCACTGCGGCTACCATAAATAAAAATGCGTATTTTTCGCTTAAAAGAGCGTTTTTAAGGGCTTTATTCATCTCTTCGGCGCTTTGAACAAATACTCTTTTTATGGGTAGATTATTATTGTGGGATACGCAGCTTTGGACATACAATACATCAGCGCCTTTTAAAAATAGAGCCATCGCAAGATTTTCAGCCATCTTACCGCTCGAAAAATTTGAGATAAATCTCACGTCGTCTATCTTTTCAACACTCCCGCCGCCGGTTAATATAACATTTTTGTTTTGCCAAAAAGAGTTTGAAAGTAAAATGCGCGCCGTTTCAAAAAATATACTCTCAGGCTCGCTTAAAGCTCCTTCACCTTTGTCGTCGCAAGCTAAGAGTTTATTTTGTGCAGAACATATCTTGTATCCAAAACTTTTTAGTTTTTCAAGTGAATTTTGTGTGGTTTTATGCAAAAACATAGCCGTATTTGCAGCGGGAGCTAAAAGTATAGGTTTTGTGAAAGCAAGGGCGGTTGAAGTCAAAAGATTGTCTGCGATACCGGCGGAAAGTTTATTTATTGTATTCGCCGTAGCCGGAGCAATAACAAAAATATCTGCCCATTTATTGATAAAGATATGGTTGTTGTCATTTTCCCAGCTTTCTGTTAAAGCATGCAAGATCCTATTTTTACTAAGCGCTTCAAAACTAAGAGGTGTTATAAAACGTTTTGCATCTTCGCTTAAAATCACTCTTACATTAGCGCCCGCTTTCGTAAAAAGTCTGATAAGTTCCAATGCCTTATAGGCTGCGATACTGCCTGTAACTCCAAGCAGAATATTTCTATTTTTTAAAAGTTGCGTCACTTTTTATCTATCCCAAAGTGTTTATAAAAAAAATCTTTGACAAATTTCAAAGGTGCTCTATTGATAGCCAATGAACCTTCGGGAACGTTTTTTGTAACAGTTGTGCCGGCTGCTATCACAGCGTTATCACCTATTTCGACAGGAGCAATAAATTGTGTGTCGCTGCCTATAAAAACATTTTTACCTATGACGGTTTGATGTTTTTCTCTGCCATCATAATTACACGTGATAGTTCCGCAACCGACATTTGTACCTTCGTCTATCAGAGCGTCTCCAAGATAACTCAAATGTCCGGCTTTTACCCCTGTAAGGGTCGATTTTTTTATCTCTACAAAATTTCCTACATGCGAATTTTTGATAAGCGAATAGGGACGCACATGTGCGAAAGGTCCGACAGAAGAATCTATAACGGTACTCGACTCTATTCTTGTGTGCGATTTAATATGACTATTTTGTATATGTGTTTTACCAAGCAGCGTTACCCCATTTTCCAATATACATTCGCCCTCAAAAGTGACACCCGCTTCGATATATATGGTTTCGGGAAGCCTCATAATAACGCCTTCTTTCATGAACATATGTTTGATACGATTTTGCATAATACTCTCAGCAGCAGCAAGTTGAGCTTTTGAGTTGATGCCCATGAATTTATTTTCTTCTACCAAAACTGCTTTTACGCTGTTGTTATGATCGTTTGCCAGTTTTATCAAATCTGTTATGTAGTATTCTTTTTGGGCATTATTATTGTCGAGTTTGGGCAGCATTTTATTTAAAAAATGCGTATTAAACGAATAGACGCCGGCATTGACAAGCTTTATCTTCTTCTGCTCTTCATCGGCATCTTTCTCTTCAACAATTTCGCTTACATGCAGCTCTTCATCGGCCAAAACGCGCCCATAGCCTTTTGGTTTGCTTGTATAAAATGCGCCCATAACAATATCCGCGTTTTCATCTTGACACAAAAGCCTCATGTCTTCTGTTTGCAAAAGAGGCATGTCTCCGCTTAGGACAAGCATTCTGTTATATTTGGGTTTAAGTCCCATAATAGCACCGCCTGTGCCTGGAAAACGTTCGTGATTTTGCGTGATAATATGAAGACCTGCAAATTTTTTCAAAAGCTCGGCTTTTATATCTTCACTATGATGAAAAAGTATCACGTGTATATCATCAGAAAGCGATCCGGCTTCTTTCAAAATATGATGCAACATCGTATATCCGCAAAGTTTATGCAAGACTTTAGGAGTGGAGGATTTCATTCTTGTACCAAGACCGGCAGCCATAATCGCTATTGAAGGACGCATTGAAATTCCTTTTGAAAAATTAGCTTATTATTGTATCAAAAAATTTTATTGATAAACATAACGTTTTGCAATTCTATAACAAAAAAGCCAATATTTGACTATTTGTTTAAAGCCTATATCATAAATTATTATACATCTATTTCTATCGGAGTATTTTTTTATCAAAAAACATTTTTTACAATGCGATCTGTTATAATATGCTTTTTTATATAGTGTGTAAAGGTTATCGTGGTTATCAAAGTAGGGAAAATCAATCAATTAAAAGTTGCAAGAAAAAGCGACTATGGGCTGTATTTGTCAGATAAAGAAGGAACCGAGGTGCTGCTACCAAATGCCTACGTAACCTCTTTTATTCAGATAGGAAAGGTTGTAGACGTTTTCTTGTATCATGATTCGGAAAATAGACTTGTGGCTTCAACTTTGTATCCTTCGGCAAGACTCGGAGAATTTGAGGTGATGGAAGTTGCAGATGTGTCGTCATTCGGCGCATTTGTAGATTGGGGTTTGCCAAAAGAGCTTTTTGTGCCGCTAAAATATCAAAAAACTCCATTTAAAGTCGGTGAGAAAAGAGTAATCTTAGTAGTTCTTGATGAGCTAAGCGGCAGGCTTATCGGTGTTGAGAAATTTGGTAAGTTTTTGCATAAAAATGGTTGTAAATTTACGCAAAATGAAAAAGTAGAGCTTTTTATTTTGGCAAAGACACCTCTTGGAATTAAAGTCATTATCAACAATAGATACGAAGGCATGTTATATCAAAACGAGATTTTTGAAAATCTTGAGATAGGAAGCAAAAAAAGCGGCTATATTAAGAAAATAAGACGCGATGGTAAAATAGACGTATCACTACAACCCATAGGAGACAGCGCACAACTTACAGCGCAGGTAAAAGTACTTGAAATTTTGCGTAAAAACGACTACAAAATGCCTTATAATACAAAAAGTTCCGCAAAAGAGTTATACGAAGTTTTCGGCGTCAGCAAAAAAAGTTTTAAGCAGGTCATAAACAATTTACAAAAAGAGGGATTTTTGCAAATAACGCAAACAGGAATAGAGGCAAAATCATAATAAAGATAAAAAGCAGTCCGTTTTTCCGTATTTTCAACTCTAAGAAATTTTTTTAGAGTAAAATATATTTTATTAAATTTTTTAAGGAGTTATCATGAGTGCGGTATCGATTTTTGAGCTTTTTATGATTGCGGTAGTAGTTCTGATAGGACTGATTATTTATAAAGGTATAATCATAGTTTCTCAAGCTGAAATTTGCATGGTTGAGAGATTTGGCAAATTTTACAGACAGCTTTCTGCCGGAATTCATATCATTTTTCCGTTTATTGATACAATACAAGCGACTTTGAGTACCAAAGAGCATATTATAAATATTCCGAGCCAACCGGTTATTACGCGTGATAACGTAACTATACAGATTGATGGTATTGTATTTATTGCGGTTGTAGATCCGTATAAGGCGACATATAATGTTACAAATTATCAAATCGCAGTGGCAAATTTAGCTTTAACTACATTAAGAAGTGAAATAGGCTCAATGACGCTTGATGAGATTTTGAGCAACCGTGAAAAAATCAATTCGCGTATTTTAATTATTCTCGACGATGCAGGCGCAAACTGGGGTACAAAAGTAACAAGAATAGAGATAAGCGACATAGCTGTTCCGGGAGAGATACAAGAGGCTATGAGTATGCAAATGAAAGCAGAGCGTGAAAAAAGAGCTATAGAGCTTAAAGCGCAAGCTGAAAAAGAGGCTGTAATCAGACAATCCGAAGCATATAAAGCAGAGCAGTTTTTAAAGGCTGAAGCAATTGAACGTTTAGCGGACGCGCAAGCGTTTCAAGTAAAAGCGGTTGCAAAAGCGCAGCAAGAGGCTATGAATATGATAACAGAAGCCATAAATAAAAATATAAAATCAGCAGAGTATTTATTGGCAAAAGATAGGATAGCGGCTTTCAACGAGTTGGCTAAAAATCCGTCAAAAGATAAGATAGTAGTGCCATACGAATCTGTAGAATTAGTGGGTTCGCTGACTATTTTAGGCGATTTGCTGAAAAAATCTTCTGATAAATAGGATAAATTTATGTGGGTATTGATAGCTGGAGTATTGATATTGGCTCTTGAACTTTTGAGCGGAAGCTTTTATCTTTTATGGTATGGTTTTGGATTTGTGATAAGCGGAGCTGTAGGCTGGGCGATTGGCTCCGATGCATGGATAGTTCAAAGTGCGGTAGGGCTTGGAATAGGACTTATTTTGATGATAGCGTTCAGAAAACGTCTGTATGACAAAATGATGGGACGCAAAATAAGAGACGAGTTTTTGTTAGAAGAGGGCGAAGGTGTCATAAAAGAAAATAACTTAGTCGAATTTCGCGGCACTACATGGCAATATGATAAAGACAAAGATGAAAACTTTGATATAAACGAACGCGTAATCGTAAAGCCGACAAAAGCAAATAGGGTTTTTGTGAAAAAAATTGCAAAATCGCAATAAATATACTCTATCAAAAAATAAAGCTGTATTTAAAAGATAACAAATCATTTGCGATAAATTTGCCGTTTTTGATCGCAAAAGCTGATATATGATTGGTATCTTTTCTCACAGCTTCTTGATCTTACTAAAAGTATTTTTTGCGGCCGCGCAGGTACAATTTTTATCTTTTGATAGATGCTTATTGTGTGAACTAGTCTGCCTTTAATTTTAGATTTTAGTGAAATAGATAGAACGGAAGCTGGAATACTCTCTTTATGATATTTATCGGCGACATTATCGTATCTTCCACAATATTTGTCTCTACTTTGGGATTATCAAGTGTTCCTTTGACATATACATGTATATTGATCCTGCCGTCTTCGCCCAAAACTATAAAATTTACCAGCGGAATGATATCTATAATGCCACTTAAAGCCTTTATTGTTGAAATTTGCAAATCCAAATATATTTCATTATTATCCAAATCAACATATCCAAGTCCGCTTATATCAGAACTGTAACCTTCCAAAAACATGGTTGGTATATATATTAGATTTCTCATCTTTGAAAATTCTATTATTCCGCTTTTAACCGGAAATCCGGTGGAGCTGTACTTAGGATCGCTAAGAGTAGCAAGGGCTGGAATTGTATTTAAAAAAGCGATGATATTATTCATAACTTTTAGATCTTTTATTTTTGTGTCTCTTATCGTAACAATTCCAGAAAATTCATTTTTTAAATCCCCCATAATTGCTGCACTAAAAGTTCCGCCTCCAAAAAATTCCTTATCAATCAGATGATTTATAAATTCACTCTTTGTATCCACGGCATAAATACTAAAAAAGTCTTTTTCCTTCAAAAATTCGATTTCTCCGTTTTTGTACGTGAGATTTGCCGCTACGGAGCCGTTTTGACTCGTGTGTAAAGAGAGATTTTCGGATAAAATGGTGATATTTGAGTTTGCAATTTTGATATTTCCATTCAAAATTTTTGCATTTATCGGCACAGAGTCATTATCTTTATTCAAACTCTTTGATGAGCCGTTTGCATCTAATAAAACATTTAAATTATTCAGCGTTATATTTATATTTTTGCCCAAATCAAGCAGTATATTTCTATCGTTTGATCTTATATGCAAATTCTCATTTTGCACATTGAATACGCCTCTAAATGATGAAATTTTAGAATTATTTGAAAACAACGGCAAATTCAATCCATATATTTGTGCATTGCCGTTTATATTTGTAAAATCCGAAGTCTCAAAATTAATCCTGCCTCTATTGATGCCATATTGGCGCATAATTTCCGAATAAGGATAAAGCTTATTCAGAGAGTTTAGCGTAACGATACTTTTATTTCCAAAAGTAAGATTTGCCTCAAGCTCCTCAAATTCAAGTTTCGCTCCCTTGTCTGCAATATCAAGTGCAAAAGGGGTGGATAGATTGGAAATAAAGATTATGCTGCTGTTGTTTTTTGCTTTAATGTCCATAAGATGAATATACGAGCTTGCATTCATATGTTTTTGGCTTGCGTTTAATGTACCGTTTGCGCTTACATCAAAAATATCGCCGTATTTCAACCTTGTGTCGGAAAAATTTATCATCGTATTATTTAAATCTATTAGGGCATAGGGTGAAAACACAGATGTGTTTGCAATAGAAATATTGGCGTCGTTTAAGATAAATTTGCCAATAACATTTACATCTATCGCAGCAATTTTTACATCTATGTCTATATGCGAACTGACATGGCCGCTTGTTTGACGTATCGGCAATTCAATGCCTATAAAGCCTTTTAAAATCTTATTTACACTTTCATCAAAATAGGCGTTTGTATCAATCTCTATCTCTATACCTGTTTTACCTTCGATCAAATTGTATATCTCAACGTCTACATCCGCTTTTTTGCCCTCATACGTGGCTTGGTCTATAATAAATACGATTTTATTATTGCCTATCACGACTCTTGCGTTTTTTACATTTGCCGGCGGAACATCTTTATGAAATGTTACGTTTATATCTTTTGCTACTATGTGTGCGTTTAATAATTTGGGATAAAAATCAAGGGCGGAGAGATTTATTTTTCCCTCAAGCGACAATATTTGATAAGAAGCGGCTTTTGTGCGGCCGTATATCCAGCTTGCGATTTCATCGCCGAGTTTTACATGTGAGCGTATATTGTCTAAAACGACTTTCGGCGATTTGAACTCATTTGAGCTTATATTGTACGTCATAATGTTGTTTGCTACGTCAAATTTTAACTTGCCGTCAATGTCAAATGCTCTGAAAAAACCTTCAAAATTATATGTGTCTCTTTTTATATTGGCGCTTAAGTTTCCGGATATTTCGATATCAAAGTCTTTCAACAAAATCTGCTTTATATCTAAACCAAGCTTTCCGCTTTGTAATATTTCAAGTTTTGTTTTAATCGTAAATCTTGACGAATTAACAAAAAACAGCTCGTCTTTATAAAGTATTGTTGCATTTTCGTTGTTGTATCTTATATTGTTGATATCGATAGTATCAAAGAGAGTGTAGATCGGAGGAAGTGTATCTAAAATTTTGTCGATATCAAAAAAGGCAGAATTGTTACCTTTTGAAACATTGCTGTTGATTTTGATATCATTTACTTCAACAAAGAGTTTTTTATCTAATTTAATATATAATCCAGTAACTTTTATATTTAAAAACGATAGGTTGTCAATGCAAATACCTTTATACAAAACGCCGACAAATACAAGAAGCAGCGCTGTTAAAAAAAGTATTGGTATCCAGATTCTTTTTATTATCTTAGATGTTATCTTAATCACGTTCCTGTCGCTCCTGTTTTATCTGCTTCAACCAGTAAAAACTCAAAAGATCATTTATGTACCGCAAGGCGGAATAACTAAAATTATAACACAGCTTGGAAATTTTAATACTAATATATATCCTTTCGTTGATAAACTTTTACTGGCTTTTATCGGATATCCTCAAACAGGATGGATAAATATTGGCGGTGAAGTTATCACAAAAGCCGATTTTTTATATAAACTTACGCATGCAAAAGCAGCTTTGAGGCCAATAACCTTGATACCGGGCGAAACAGCATATATATTTTTAGAGCAATTATCATCAAATCTGAACCTTTCTTTAAGAGATTTGAAAACATACTATAAAGAATTTTCGCCAATTGAAGACGGTTGGATTATTCCCGATACGTATAATATACCTATTGGTATCAACGAAAAAGCGCTCGTCTCTTATCTTGTAAATACTTCCGAATATGCGCATAAAGAACTTTCAGACAAACTTTTAAACAGATATGATGAAGAGTCTTGGAAGAGAATTTTGATTATAGCTTCTATCATTCAAAAAGAGTCTGCTTCTATCGAGGAGATGCCTCTCGTAAGTTCCGTTATATATAACAGACTTAAAATGAAGATGAAATTACAGATGGATGGAACGTTAAATTATGGAAAATTTTCGCATACAAAAGTTACTCCTCAGCGAATTAAAGAGGATACATCTTTATATAATACTTACATGTATAACGGACTACCACCAAGCCCAGTGTGTTCGGTAAGTAAGGAGGCTATAAAAGCTGCTGTAAATCCAGTGCAAAGCAATTATCTCTATTTTGTCAAAGGAGAAGATGAAAATCATATATTTTCAAAAACTTATCGGGAACATTTAAATAATATTAAAAAATAAAAATTAGGTACTCTTTTTCCAATTGCATTTATAATTATAATGATAATATGGCTCGTTGAATGATTTATGAAAGGTAAATATATATGTCTCGTATAATATACACTAAAACCGATGAATCTCCGGCTCTTGCCACATATTCTTTATTTCCCGTAGTAAAAGCTTTAGGCAAAAAATGCGATGTGGATTTTGAATTAAGAGATATCTCGTTATCCGGAAGAATTTTAAGCACTTTTTTAGATTACCCTGATGATTTGGCGTATTTGGGAAATCTTACCCAAAATAAAGACGCAAATATCATAAAGCTGCCAAATATTTCAGCATCCATACCACAATTAAAAGCCGCCATAAGCGAACTTCAGTTGCAAGGTTACGATATACCTGATTTTCCTGAAAATCCGACAGATGACAAAGAAAAAGAGATAAAAGCAAAATATTCGAAGATTTTAGGCTCTGCGGTAAATCCTGTTTTGCGTGAAGGAAATTCCGACAGACGCGCGCCAAAAGCCGTTAAAAATTACGCGAAAAGCAATCCTCATCAAATGGGTATATGGAAAAAAGAGTCAAAAAGCCATGCTTCTTATATGGATAACGGCGATTTTTATGGAAATGAGGATTCGTATATTTTTCCCAATGAAGATGTTATATCTATCGAATTTATGGATGAAGGCGGGGAAAAAAGAACATTAAAATCAGACTTGAGAGTGCAAAAAGGCGAAATTGTAGACGTATCGTTTATGAATGTAAAAGCTTTGAAAGAGTTTTTTTTAAAAGAGATTGAAGATGCAAAAGAAAAAGATGTACTTTTTTCCGTGCATCTTAAAGCCACTATGATGAAAGTATCGGATCCTGTGATATTCGGTATCTGTGTTTTGGCATTTTTTAACGAATTATTTGAAAAATATAGTACTATATTTGAAAAGCTTGGTATAAATGCAAATAACGGACTTGGAGATTTATACTTAAAAATTGCAAATTTGCCCAAAAATGAAAAAGAGGCAATAGAAAAAGATATATCTGAAATTTATAAAAAACGGCCAAATATTGCTATGGTAGATTCTAATAAAGGCATTACAAATCTGCATTTTCCAAATGACGTTATAGTTGACGCTTCAATGCCTGCGATGATTAGAGCCGGTGGTATTATGTGGGATAAAGACGGTCATCAAAAAGAAGTCAAAGCCGTTATTCCCGATAGATGTTATGCAAAAATTTATCAAGCTGTGATTGAGGATTGCAAGAAAAACGGTACGCTCGATCCAAGAACTATAGGAAGTGTCCCAAATGTTGGACTTATGGCACAAAAAGCCGAAGAATACGGCTCTCATGATAAAACTTTTATCATAGAGAAAAAAGGTTTGGTAATTGTAAAAAATAGCAAGAATGAGATAATATTTAAGACCAAAGTGGAAAAGGGTGACATATACAGAATGTGTCAGACCAAAGACGCTCCGATAAAAGATTGGGTGAGACTAGCGGTAGAACGCGCGAAAGTTTCAAAAACTCCCGCTATTTTCTGGCTTGATAATGAAAGAGCACATGATAGAAGTCTTATAACAAAAGTCAAAGAGTATCTAAAGGAGCATGATTTATCTAAAATAAATATAGATATTCTATCTCCCGTAGAAGCCGCCAAATTTTCCCTTAAACGTATGCGCGAAGGAAAAGATACGATATCTGTAACAGGGAACGTTTTAAGAGATTACTTGACAGATCTTTTCCCAATATTGGAGCTTGGAACAAGTGCGAAGATGCTTTCTGTAGTGCCTCTGATGAATGGAGGAGGATTGTTTGAAACAGGAGCGGGCGGTTCTGCGCCGAAACTTATGCAGCAGTTATTGGAAGAAAATCATTTAAAGTGGGATTCTTTGGGTGAATTTTTAGCCATTTGCGCATCATTGGAATTTTTTTCGCAAAACGCACGTAATAAAAAAGCTGCCGTATTGGCAAAAACACTTGATATTGCAACCGAAGAGTTATTGCAAAACGGTAAATCTCCAAAATCAAAATGCGGCGAGTTGGATAGTCGCGGCAACCATTTTTATTTGACGCTTTATTGGATGAAAGCTCTTGCAAATCAAAAAGATGATAAAAGTCTCAGCGAATTTTTTGCACCTTTTTATCAAAAACTTTTGCAAAATGAGCAAAAAATACTACTTGAATTAAACAGCGTTCAAGGACAAAAAGCTGATATAGGCGGTTATTATCATCCGAATGATGAAAAAGCTTTTGCTCTGATGAGACCGAGTGAAACATTTAACCTTATCATAGATGCCATAGGAGCATAAAGTGAAAGTTTCTGTCATCGGAGCAGGAAATGTAGGAGCTTCTACATGTTACCTTTTGATAGCCAAAGAGATATGTAAAAACGTTATTTTAGTGGATATTAATCACTCTATAGCTCAAGGCAAAGCAACAGATCTCCAGCAAGCTTCAATCGCACTTGTATCAGAGACGAGGATTAAAACTTCAAGTGATTATAAAGATATAGAAAATAGCGATATAATAGTTATAACAGCAGGTGTACCAAGACGTGAAAATATGAGTAGAGAAGACCTTTTGGGCACAAATATTAAAATCATAAATGAAATCGTTTCAAATATCAAAAAATTTGCCCCAAACGCCATTATTGTTACTGTGTCCAATCCGCTGGATATAATGAATTATGCAGTATTAAAACTCAGCGGATTTCAAAGGTCTAAGGTTATTGGCATGGGCGGCATTTTAGATAGTGCCAGAATGACTCACGCTATCATCAAACGATTAGATGATAAAAGCGAACTTGTAAGAGCGTGCGTTATAGGTGCTCACGGTGAACAGATGTTGCCTTTGCTTTCTCATTCGTTTGTGGGTAAAAAGAGTGTCAGCGAACTGTTTGATGAGCATATATGCAAAGAAATTATAAATGATACGAAATTAGGCGGAGCAAAAATTGTGAAATTCTTACAGACCTCCGCTTACTACGCACCTGCTGCTGCTATTAGTATACTTATTGAAGCGATACTCAAAGATAAAAAAGAGACGCTTCCTTGTTCTGTGTATTTGGAAGGTGAATATGATATTAGCGGAGTTAGCATAGGCGTTCCTGTGCTGATAGGTAAAAATGGAGTTGAAACAATAAAACAACTCTCTTTAGACGCAAAAGAACTCGAAGTGCTGCATATTGCCGCTTTGGAGTTAAAAGAGCAGATAAAAATCGCAGATAGAGTGTTAAAGGAGAATATATGAATATACACGAATATCAGGCAAAAGAGATATTAAGAAAGTATGGTATTTCTACGCCAAAAGGGGAGGTGGCCTTTAATGCCGACGAGGCTGTTCAAAATGCCAAAAAGCTTGGCGGCAGCGTGTGGGTGGTAAAAGCTCAAATTCATGCCGGTGGTCGCGGACTTGGCGGAGGCGTAAAGCTTGCAAAAAGTCTTGATGAAGTAAAGAGTCTCACAAATCAAATGATTGGCTCCAGGCTTGTTACGCATCAAACGACAAGCGAAGGAAAAGAGGTAAAAAAAGTCTACATAGAAGAGGGAGTTAATATAAAGCAAGAGTTTTATATCTCTATAGCGTTAAATCGTACTCTTGAAATGCCAATGATAATAGCCTCTTCAAGCGGTGGTACCGATATAGAAGAGATTGCGAAACATACACCTGATAAGATTGCAAAAATCTGTATAGATCCTACGATAGGATTTCAGAAATTTCATGGTAAAGAAGCAGCTTTTAAGCTTGGATTATCCGTGGAAACAATGAATGATTTTGTGGAGTTTGTATCAAATCTATATAAAACTTATATAAACAATGATGCCGATATGGTTGAAATAAATCCTTTGATACTAACCGAAGAGAATAAATTTTTGGCGCTTGACGCAAAGATCAATTTTGACGACAATGCGCTTGTACGTCACAAAGATATAGAAAGTTTAAGAGATTTTGACGAAGAAAATGAAGCCGAAACAGAAGCCAAACGTTCAAATCTTTCGTATGTAAAACTAAATGGAAATGTCGGATGTATGGTAAATGGTGCCGGGCTTGCTATGGCGACTATGGATATTATAAAATATGAAGGTGGAGAGCCTGCCAATTTTTTAGATGTCGGTGGTGGCGCAAATCCTCAAACTGTGGCCAAAGGATTTGAAATCATATTAAAAGATAAAAATGTAAAAGCTATTTTTATCAATATTTTTGGCGGTATCGTAAGATGTGATCGTGTGGCAAACGGTATTTTGGAAGCTGCAAAAATAACACAAGTAAATGTTCCGATTGTTGTGAGACTTGATGGAACAAATGCAGATGAAGCCAAAGAAATACTACAAAAAAGCGGCATAAAAAATATTATATCGGTCTCAAATTTATCTGAAGGCGCGAAAAAAGCCGTAAATGCTGCAGGAGGTAATCAATGAGTATTTTGATAGACAAAAATACAAGGATAATAGTTCAAGGCTTCACAGGTAAAGAGGGTACTTTTCATAGCGAACAGTGCATATCTTACGGTTCCAAAATAGTAGGCGGCGTAACTCCCGGACGCAAAGGAGAGACGCATCTTGGGAAGCCCGTATTTAATACCGTAAGAGAAGCAGTGGAAGCTCTAAATGCTGATACAAGTATGATATTTGTTCCTCCGTTGTTTGCTGCAGATGCCATAATGGAAGCGGCGGAGAGCGGCATAAAATTGGCCGTTGTCATAACAGAAGGGATTCCGGTGCGAGATATGATGAACGCCAAACTGTATGCTACGAAAAAAGGCATGAATATTATAGGACCAAATTGTCCCGGAATTATAACAAGCGAAGAGTGCAAAATTGGTATAATGCCGGGAAGCATCTTTAAAAAAGGCAGCGTGGGTCTCATATCAAAATCAGGAACATTGACTTACGAGGTAAGCAATCAAATAGTACAAGAGGGTCTTGGCATATCTACTGCTGTGGGGATAGGAGGAGATCCTATTATCGGACTTGGATATAAAGAATTACTGAAACTTTTTGAAAACGATAAAGAGACAAAGGCTATAACTTTGATAGGAGAAATCGGGGGAACATTGGAAATCGAAGCCGCCGAATTCATAAAAACAGATATCAAAAAACCGATAGTTGCATTTATAGCAGGAGCTACTGCTCCTAAGGGTAAAAGAATGGGACATGCAGGCGCTATCGTAAGCGGCGGAAGCCAAACTGCTGCCGAAAAAATGGCTGCTTTGGAAAAAGTCGGAGTGCATGTAGTAAAAACACCTGCGCTTATCGGGAAAAAAGTTGCGGAAATTTTAAACAGCTGATATACTTTTAACCGTTTTTGACAGTATTGAAAAAATGATAAGGAGAATAACATATGAGTTTCATGACCCCGCCTGAAAATAAGGCATTAGTTTGGGTAGACATATCAAGATGCAAGGCTTGCGATATATGCGTTAGCTTGTGTCCGTCAGGCACTTTGGCAATGGTGCAGAATATGAATTCAACGCAGGGCAAAACCATAGAAGTAGTAGAACCTGACTCTTGCATAGGTTGTAGGGATTGCGAATTGCACTGTCCCGATTTTGCCATCTTTGTAGCTGAACGCTCAAGCGAAGTAAAATTTGCAAAACTGACGGAAGAGTCAAAAGCAAGAGCTTTAGCTATCAAAAACAATAAATTCAATAAAGTTGGTGCATAATGTCAAGAGTAATAGTTTCAAATGGTAATGAATTGTGCGCGCATGCTGCGATAGATTGCGGCTGTAATTTTTTCGGTGGATATCCGATAACGCCTTCAAGCGAAGTTGCGCATGAAATGAGCGTACTGTTGCCAAAATACGGTGGAAAATTTATACAGATGGAAGATGAGATAGGCGGCATATCTGTAGCCTTGGGTGCTTCAATGAGCGGATCCAAGGCTATGACAGCTACATCTGGTCCCGGAATTTCTCTAAAGTCTGAACAGATAGGTTTAAGTTTCATTGCAGAAATTCCGATAGTAATAGTAAACGTTATGCGCGGAGGACCGTCTACCGGACTTCCTACACGAGTATCGCAAGGTGATATAAATCAGGCAAAAGCGCCGAGCCATGGAGATTTTGCATCTATTTCATTATGTCCAGGAAGTCTTGAGGAGGCTTACAGCGAAACTGTAAGAGCATTTAATTTAGCCGAAAAATTTATGACTCCGGTGTTTTTACTATTAGATGAGACAATAGGTCACATGCATGGAAAAGCTATTTTACCCGACATCGAAGAGATTAGAAAAAGCGTGATTAAGCGAAAACAATTTGCGGGAGAGCCTAAAGATTATAAGCCGTACAATGTCGGTAAAGACGAACCTGCCGTGTTAAATCCATTTTTTAAAGGCTATAAATATCATATTACAGGCTTGCATCACGGACCTACCGGATTTCCTACAGAAGATGGCGAAATGTGTCAAAATAATATTGAAAGATTGACAGGTAAAATCAATAATCATAAAGATGAAATAGTAAAATACGAAAATTTTATGACCGATGATGCTGATATTCTTATCATAGCTTACGGAAGCGTTTCAAGAAGTGCAAAAGAGGCTATCGTCAAACTTCGCCGTGAAGGGATAAAAGCGGGATTGTTCAGACCGATTACTTTATGGCCAAGTCCTGCCGAGGAACTTTTTGAACTTGGCAAAAAATTTGAAAAAATACTGGTTGCAGAGTTGAACATGGGGCAGTATGCAGATGAAGTGGAGCGTGTTATAAAAAGAGATTTTGAGACTTTGCAAAAAGCAAACGGTCGTCCGCTGACTCCGCAGGAGTTTATAGCAAAAATCAAAGGAATGAGATAATGGCTTTTAACTATGATGAATTTTTAAGAGTAGATAAGATGCCTACTCTTTGGTGTTGGGGCTGCGGCGATGGCGTTATTTTAAAATCAGTCATCAGAGCAATAGAAAAAATTGGATGGGACATGAGCGATGTATGTGTAGTTTCGGGCATTGGCTGCAGCGGAAGATTTAGCTCTTATATCAACTGCAACACGGTGCACACTACACATGGGCGCGCCATTGCTTACGCTACAGGTATAAAACTTGCTAATCCTTCCAAGCACGTTATTGTTGTTACTGGAGATGGAGATGGACTTGCCATAGGCGGAAATCACACAATACACGGCTGTAGACGAAATATTGATTTAAATCATATATTGATAAATAACTTCATATATGGTCTTACAAATTCTCAAACTTCACCAACAACTCCGCAAGGCATGTGGACAGTTACCGCGCAATACGGCAATGTAGATCCATCTTTTGACGCGGCAAAACTTGCAAGTGCAGCAGGAGCTACATTTGTGGCCAGAGAGAGTGTGCTGGATCCAAAAAGGATAGAAAAAACGCTCATTGAAGGTTTTTCTCATGAAGGATATTCTTTTTTTGACATATTTTCAAATTGTCATATAAATTTGGGAAGAAAAAACAAGATGGGAGAGGCTATGCTGAACTTACAATGGATAGAGAATAGAATCGTGTCTAAAAACAGATTTGACCAACTTTCCGATGAAGAGAAAAAAGGTAAATTCCCCACAGGAATTTTAAAACACGAGACAGATAAAATAGAGTATTGCAAAGCGTATGACAAAGTCATAGAAGCTGCGCAAAACGGAACTGTCGTTAAGTTTTGAGGAGTTATCTTATGGAGAGACAATTACGATTCGTTGGAGTTGGCGGACAAGGCGTTATATTGGCGGGTGAAATATTGGCAGCAGCAAAAATAGAGGAGGGCGGTTACGGTATAAAAGCTTCAACTTATACTTCACAAGTAAGAGGCGGTCCGACAAAAGTTGATATTATACTTAGTGAGAATGAGATATTGTTTCCTTATGCCAATGAGGGCGAAATAGAGTTTATGCTTTCAACCGCACAAGTAAGTTACAATCAGTTTAAAGATGGCGTGAAAGATGGAGGAATTATAGTAATAGAGCCAAATTTGGTAACTCCCAATGAGGAAGATAGAAAGAGATGGAAAATCTATGAAATTCCTATCATCACAATAGCAAAAGAAGAGGTCGGCAATGTCGTAACCCAGTCGGTAGTAGCTCTTGGCGTTACTATAGAGATGACAAAAGTCTTGGATAAAAAAATCGTTGAGGATATTATGCTCTCAAAAGTTCCTGAAAAAGTTAAAGTCGCAAACAAAAAAGCGTACGAGCTTGGTATTAAGTACGCACAAAAAGCACTTTTGATATAGTTATTTGTCCATTAATTTTGGTTTTTAAAGATTAATTTTTCAGCATATTTGCGTCGCAAGTTAGACAAACTGTCTTAAAAAACTTGGACGCAACTTTAAAATTGCTTTTAGAAGTTTAAAAAAGCTATTTACATCTTTTTCAAGAAAAATTCTCTTATATCTTCGGGTAATCTTGTGGGCTTAAAATCGCTCACAAAAACTATCAATATTTTTGCGCAAAAAAGCTTCTCTTCATTTCTGTATATCGTGTGCAAGACATTGGCACACGTCCCTTTTAATTCTAAAATTTCTATCTTGATTTCTAATAAATCCCCTAAATAAGCGGGCTTAAAGTACTCCGCATCTATCTTTTTGACAACAAAATGACAATTATTTTCACCAAGCTTTTTGCCCTCATCATAAAACATTTGACTTCGCGCGCGTTCACAATATTTTATGTAATTCGTGTGGTATACGACTCCACCTGCGTCCGTATCTTCGTAATATATTCTTATTTTCAAAAATAATCTCCTTTACAAAATTGTTGTCCGTATTGGTTTTTTAATTTCTATCTATAGAGTATTTACCGCTGCCTAAGAAAAAAATTGCAACAGAAGTGAACATGTAAAAGTAGATATTTTCTATCGCAAGTCCACCGTATGCACTTAAAGAGAACATATCAGAAACGTGTGATAAAACTATCACAAACACCATATTTATTACAAGTATCAATGCAGCAAGTCTTGTTCTAAAACCGATGATAAGAAGTATAGGCACTAAAATTTCACCGAC
>JAIRSJ010000078.1 GCA_031255525.1 Campylobacteraceae bacterium | reverse complement strand
ATTGAAATTGTTTTTAGCCATTTCTTTACCCGCCGACTATGAGTTCTTGAACTGATACAAATGTTGTATTGAAATTTGCTTACTTGATAGCTATCCGTGTTTTTCTTTTTCTTGAACTGATACAAATGTTGTATTGAAATATCTGGTAATACTCGAAAGCGCACGCATTTGTTATTCTTGAACTGATACAAATGTTGTATTGAAATAAGACATAGTCAATACTCCGACAAGAAAAAACCTAATGGCTTGAACTGATACAAATGTTGTATTGAAATCAATGTTGTCAAATTCTCTTGAGCAAGGTTGAATGACTTGAACTGATACAAATGTTGTATTGAAATAAGTTGATAATCCCTAAGTTTTGTTTTCAAAAAGCACTTGAACTGATACAAATGTTGTATTGAAATCTGTAATTCCAAGCTCTTTTGCCCAGAGCAGTTCTTGTCTTGAACTGATACAAATGTTGTATTGAAATCAATCAGTCGTATTAGACACAGAAATTGACATACTTGTCTTGAACTGATACAAATGTTGTATTGAAATATGCCGCTCATAAAAAGACCTCATTCTTATAGTTTAGCTTGAACTGATACAAATGTTGTATTGAAATATATAAAATTTCTCAAGCGCGCTTTGTTGTTTCTTGCTTGAACTGATACAAATGTTGTATTGAAGATCAATTTAACAATGAATATATAATTAAAATTTATTAAAAAAATAAATAGAAGTTAAAAATGATAGAAATTACCTTTAGCATGTCAATATGCAAAATTAATATGTTATTTATTAACGATGTAACTATTGATAGCAAGCTATCTTTCAAGGTTTTTAAGAACAATTTGAAGACATATTTGTTAAACACCTTGATAGAAAAACAAAGTAACTCATTGATAAATACGGAAAATATTAATAGAAGATTTGTGAGCAAATGCAGTATGATTTTTTAATATCTAAAATTAAGATGGAAAAAGTAACCCAAAAAAGTTTCAGTATTTTTGAGCTATCACAATATTTTCAAATTCCTTGCAAGATAATAAAAAGATTATGCTTAGGAATAATAATCTAATGGATAAAAATCATGAAAATATATTTTTTTATAATAAAAGCATTAAAAATAACAAAGAAAGGCCAAATATATTTTTGGATACACAACAAATAAGACATTTAAAAGCTGATAAAAAATTGAAAAGCAAATACGGCATTTTGTGTATGTGGGCAATAATAATTCAACTGATGATAATAAACATTATACTTATTTGTAATGGTATGGGGTGGTTGCACTACAGCGATACGTCTTTGGATATTTTTACGACCAAAATCGTTGAAATATGCGTCATTATATTTTTTATGCTAAAAGCATTATTTGCAAAATAAATTTCGTATTTTTCGTTTAGAGCCGCTTGTTTTCATTTCGTGTTTTAATGTAATATATGCCAAAATATTATCGCATGTGTGTTTTTGTATAGCAAAATCAAAAGAGTGACTCGAAATAATTTAGGCGCCGATTTATCAACGATTTTTTTGCCATAATCTTAAAATTCAATAAATATATCCGATTTAAAAAAATAATATGTAGCGGCTATTTTTTATTTTATATATGTTAAAATTATTTATGGATACAAATCTTTACAATATTGAAACGATAAACGACAGTAATTTTGAAATACGCTTAAGCGATAAATTGCACCCTGTTTTCAAAGCCCATTTTCCAAACAATCCGATATTACCAGGATTTGTATTTTTGCACATTTGTGAAAGTGTGTTAAATGTTGTCATGGCAGAGATAGTGAGAGCAAAATTTATCTCTTTTGCCAAGCCATGCGATATTTTAACGCTCAATATATCGCAAAAAGAGGACAAAACGCACGCAGAGTTTACATGTAAAGATAAAAAGATTTGTACATTGATTTTTAAGGGAGAAGAGCTTGAATAAAAACGATTTGATTGTGGATTCCTCGCACATAAGCTTGCAGGATATTGTAAATTCTGAAAATGTGTACATAAGCAAAGAAGAAAATTTTGTGAAATACATTAACGCATCGCATAAGTTTTTGATAAATACAATAGAGTCAGGTAAACCAATTTACGGCGTAACTACAGGATATGGCGATAGCGGCAAAAATTATTTGGATTATAAAGACGCTGCTTTATTGCAGCAAAATCTTTACAGATATCATGGTTGCGGAGTCGGCAAGCTTTTAAGCCAAAAAATTTCAAAGTATGCTCTTATAGCAAGAGTTGTGTCGTTATCGAAAGGGTTTTCTGCCGTCTCATACGAACTTTTGACGCGCTTTGAATTGTTATTAAAACACTGTATATATCCTGCCATACCTTCTCAAGGTTCTGTTGGAGCAAGCGGTGATTTGACACCGTTATCGTATATCGCTGCGGTGATCGCCGGGGAGAGAGAAGTTTATTATGAGGGAAAATTGCAAAATACGGCTGATATCTATCAAAAATTGGATATAAAACCGTATGTTTTCAAGCCAAAAGAAGCACTTGCGGTTATGAACGGCACAACTATCATGAGTGCTATAGCTTTAGATTCTTTGGAGCGGTTCAAGATCATTATTAATTCCATGGAGTCGTTTGTAAGCGGCATGTATGAAGTTTTGCTTTGCGATACTACCCCTTTGGAAAAGTTTGTGCATGCGGTAAAACCGTTTAGCGGACAGATAAAAAGTGCTGAAAATATTTTACGAAAAACACAAAATTCAAAACTAACGCACGGCAGAGATGAAAGGTATGCGAAATTTTTTACGGATAATAATTTAAACATTCAAGATACTTACTCCATGAGATGTGCGCCGCAAGTTTTGGGTGTTATAAGAGACAATTTTGAAATATCGGAAAAGTGGGTCGAACAAGAGATAAATTCCGTAAATGATAATCCTTTAATCGACGCAAAAGCTGAGAAAATTTACACTTCCGGTAATTTTTACGGAGGGTATGTAGCGCATGCTATGGATACATTAAAAATTTGCGCTGCAAATTTATCAGATATTTTAGATAAAGAGTTTGCTATTTTAGTAGATCATAAATTTAACAGGGGTCTTGGCGAAAATTTAAAACTTAAAAAAGAGGGATTTTTTCACGGTTTTAAAGCAATGCAGATAACATTAAGCTCGCTCTCCGCCGATGTTATAAAAAATACAACTGCTGCTTCCATTCATTCGCGCTCTACAGAATCTTTAAATCAAGATAAGGTCAGTATGGGGACGACTGCTGCTTTAGATTTTTCAAAGATGCTTCCTGATATTGAAAATATGCTAAGTATTGCATTTATAGGATTAGCGCAGGCAGCAAATATAAGAGGTATTCATTTGACATCGCAGTTTTTGCAGAATATACACGATAAGATAAGAAAAAAAGTACCGTCTCTAAATGAAGATAGAAGGATGGATATCGATATAGCAGAAGTTGTAAAGCTTATACAAAGCGGTGTTTTCGCATGAGTAAAAGCGTACTTATAACAGGTTCCACCGGAGCTATAGGTGAGGCCATAGCTCAAGAGTTTTTTGAGTGCGGATATAAGCTGTATTTGCATTACAATAAAAATGAGCATAAAGCCAAAGAGTTAGCAAAAAAGTTTGATGCGCAAATTTTGCAATGGGATATGAGAGACAAAGATACTATCAAAAAAGTCATCGGCGAAATGGGCGTAGATGTTTTAATTAACAATGCCGCTATTACGAATGATGCGCATATATATTGGATGAATGATGAACAGTGGCAAAGCGTTATAGAGACAAATCTAAACGGCACATATTACGTGACGAAGGCTTTGCTGCCGCAAATGATAAAAAACAAAAAAGGCTCTATAATCAATGTTGTTTCTATCTCCGGAATGGTCGGAAACCATGGACAAGCCAATTATTCCGCAACCAAAGGTGCGCTGATAGCTTTTACAAAAACATTATGCCTTGATTTGGCAAGGTTCAATATAAGAGTAAATGCCGTTGCACCAGGACTTATATCTTCTGAAATGTCAAAAAATATTGATGAAAAGAGCTACAAATCAATAATTCCTTTAGGTCGTTTCGGAAAGCCGGAAGAGGTCGCAAAAGCCATATTTTTCTTAGGCGATAGCGCAAGCTATATAAGCGGCGAAGTATTAAATGTAAGCGGCGGAATGATTCGTTGATATTGACCATATTCTCTTTTATTTACGGTCCATTGATAGTGTGGATGACAGATAGTTTAAGCGTAAAAACTTCCTCTCTTATCATTTTATTTGCAAGTATTGTTTTGATAGTTTTCAACTATAAAGAAAAAAGTCCCGTTTGGATTATACCTTCCGTGTATTTTATTATCTCTTTAAGTGCGCTTATATTCGGCAAAACGATTTTGATGCAATTTGCTCCTCTTGCAATATCGCTTGGAGTGGCTTTTTTGCTGAGCATGAAGTATAAAACTCATTTTTTAATACAAAACGGATTGAATAGATGGCATTTTTTAAAACAAAAGCGGATAACAAAAGAGCAGATCAGTTCAAATATTTGGATTTGGGCTGTTGCTGCGTGGATTAATGTCTCTTTACATATCATTTTTTTGATTTTTATGTCAAAATGGTTTTGGGCTTTTTACGTATCGGTCGGATGGTATGCCGTTTTTGCAGCAGCAGCGATTTTACATATCTATGTGTGGCAAAAAAGCAGGGTGAAAAATTGAATAAATTAGTATACGCATTGATATTTTTGGTTTTGTTTTTGAATGCCGAAGATGTAAAGATAGATTTTAAAGAAACACGTTACATTGATGCTTTAAATGAAAGAGTGATAAAAAATGGACAAATAAGTTTCTCGGATGAGAGCGCTAAGATTTTTTATGACTCCGATAATAGAGAAATAACGCTAAGCAATGATCAAATAACGATAAAAAACGGCAAAGATATCATGCAAAAAAATGCAAAAGAAGAGCCGAATATAGTTAATATGTTCGCGATATTCAGAGCAATTTTTGAAGACAATGAGGAGAGATTAAAAATATTTTTTAAAATAGTCCAAAAGTCTGAAAATGAAGTTTTATTAAGCGCTATTAATTCATCAAATCCGATATCAACATTAACTTATAAACTAAAAGAAGGGGATATAACGCAATTGGAGCTTATTTCTCGAAATGGCGACAGGATAACTATAGATGTGGTTAAAAAGAGGTAGTCTCGTTGTTGTTTTTATCTTACTTTTGCTTCTTATCGTCTTATTTGACGTGCAAAAACGCATATCAGTCTCTTTTTATACGCTTTTGCCTGAAGGTAATTCCAAAGAAGCTCTCTTAATCTATCAAAAGATAAATAAATCGCAAGAGGTAATTTTAGCTGCGAATGGGATGCAATTTGATGAGATATTGCAAAAAATATCAATGTTCAAAGGATATGAGACTTTATATCTATCACCTCAAATAAGCGATTTTGTAAATAGATATTTTTTTTATCTGCAAAATGCGCCGAATTCTTTGCCGAATAGTGATGAAATTTACGAAAAACTTTCAAAGCTCAGGAACGATTTATTAAATGGTTTTGTATTTGAAATCAATAAAAATGATCCGCTCTCGCTTTTTTCATCACATCAAAATTATATTTCTGCGCCGAATATAGAGGGTTTTGAACATACATTTGTCTTTAGGTTAAATATAACGCCTGAAGAGTACGAACAATACTATGACGAGCTTCATAAGATAGCCGAAGGAGCATATCTTTTTTCGCCTTTTTTTTATCAAGTGGAAAACTCAAGGGGTTTTAAGTTACAGGCTAAATTGATACTTGGGTTGAGCGCTGTGATTTTAGGGCTTTTATATATTTATTGGCTGAAAAAACCGTCGCTGCTTTTTTTCTCTTGTTTAACACTTTTAAGCTCCACAGCATTTGCGCAGTTGATGGCCGGAATAATTTGGCGTGAAATTTCTATATTTTCTTTGATTTTCAGCGCTGCTGTGAGCACAATATCTATAGATTATATGTTTCATTGCTATTTACATGATATGTATGGCGACAAAAAAGGATTTTCAAAACCTGTATTTTACGGGTTTGCAACGACTTTCATTGCCTTTTTAGTACTTGGATTTGTAAACTTTACTCTTATATCTCAAATCGCAATAACAGCCGCATCGTCACTATTGTTTGCCTATGTATGCTTTGCATTTATCTATCCGCATCTTGAATTTGGCAATGTTGAGTTGAGACGATCTGAGTTTAGGACTAAAAATATATTTTCACCTGCGCTTATCTGCGTTTGCAGTATTTTGGTTATTATATTTTCGCCTTTTTGGATAAAGTTTAACTTTGACATAAAATCTTTGGATATAAAAAATAGTGATTTGGAGCAAAAACAAGAATTGCTTTCGCGAAGCCTAAATAATCAGACGGCGATATTAATATCATCAGATACATTCGATGAGTTGATAGAAAGCTCAAAAGCGTTGAAAGACGGATTTGCGCCGGCATCTTTGCTTTTATCGCAAAAAGAGTATGAAGCAAAATATGATGAATTGAGCAGGCTGGATTTTGCTTCATTGCGTAAAAATATAGCTTTTTATGCAAATAAACTTGGCTTCAAAAAAGGTTTTTTTGACAATGCTTACAGCGATGAGATGCTAATATTGCCTCCTCCTGTTTATGGCGATGAATTTTTAAATGACAATACTTTGAAAATTATGAAGTCAAAAGATAAAGTATACGCCGCTGGTTTTTATGATAAAAATAGAGCAAATTTGCTGAGTAAAGATAATATATTAGTTGTGGATTCCGTATCGTTGTTTCATAAAGAGTTGAAAAGCGTGATAAAAGAGTTGGCGGCGGTTGCGATATTTATAGTATTTCTGATAACTTTTACCATTGTAGTTTCATCAAAAAGAGATTTTATGCGTGCGTTCAGTTTTGTATTAGTGCCACTGGCTGCATGTTTTTTGATGTTTATTTTTATACCGATAAATGTGCTGCATATATTTATGTTGGTTATTATACTTGCTATAAGTGTGGATTATGGTATATATAGTGTATGCTCAACAACACGCACTATAAAAGCTATTTATTACTCGCTTTTTAGCACGATAGCCGGTTTTGGGGTGTTGGCGTTTAGTTCTATTTTGGCTTTGCAATCTATTGGAATAACTGCTCTTTGTGCGGCTTTTAGTATAATGATATTATTACGTTTCGAAAAGGCAAAAATATGAAACTTATAGCAGAAAACGAAGATTTTACACTAAAAATACATGAAGTAACAGAACAAAATTGCAAAGATGATACATTAAAAAATGCAAGCGGTTTGATTGAAACAAACGATAAATTTGAAAATGCAGTGCAGATATTCAAAGCATTGGGTTCTGATGCAAAAGCAATTTTATATGACGTTTCGCACAAAAGTTTGAGTAAAAAATTGAAAGAAGAGTTGAAACTGCCTACATTAATGCCAAATTCAAAGGAACATGTATTTTGCGACATACCATACGATGTTATGCTGTTTACATCAGGTACAACCGGAATGCCCTCAGGTGTGTTTAAAACGAAAAAACATCTTGACAGCGAAATATCCGTATTGGAGAGATTGTTTAATTCATATAATATCTCAAAAATGGTAGCCAGCGTACCTTTTATTCATATTTATGGGATTTTGATGTTGAATTTAGCTAAAAAAATGGATATTGATTTGTGGTTTAGGGAGAGATTTTTACCTGCGGATTTAGGAGCACTGGTAGATAGAAATACGCTTGTCGCAACAACACCGCTTTACATAAACGCTTTTTTGCAAATGCGTGAAAACTATAACTTTAACGGTGCTTTGTTTGTAAGTTCTACCGCGCCTCTATCACAAGAAGCCTCGAAAAAGTTTTGCGAAAGATTTAACGCAAATGTCATTCAACTCTACGGTTCTACCGAAACAGGAGGTATAGCGTATCGCAAAAATGCAGATGTGCTTTGGCGGCCTTTAGATGGCGTTGTGTGCAAAAAAGCCAAAGATGACTGTTTACATGTAAGTTCTCCTTGGGTTAGTGATGTGGTGTATGAGGGTGATTTCAGATATCTTAACGGACAAATAAAGACATTTGACGAGGTCGAATTTGCAGGAGAAAAGTTTGAACTAAAAGGGCGGCAATCAAATATCATCAAAGTCGGTGGCAAAAGGTTTTCGACTATTCAGATTGAAAATATTATACAAATGCATGAATTTGTCAAATTTGCTCTGATAAATGTTGTAAAAAATGGAAATGATGTTTTTAAAGATGAAAGCTTAATTGTTTACATAGAGGGCAAAAAGCCTTCCACGAGAGAATTAAAAGCTTTGATAAAAAACGAATTTGGAGTAAATATTCCTATGAAAATCGTTATGGTGGAAGCAATTTTGCAAAATTCAATCGGCAAAAAAATAAGAGATTTTGAGAGTCTTAGAATTATTTCATAACCAAGTTTTTGTAAAATTTAATTTACCCCTTTCCCCAATTTTTCCAACCATCCGTTAATATTGTCTTTGTCAAAATATCTATGTTATAATACACAGTATATGTTTTTTGTTCTTTTACTTATCATTGTTAAAATTGATTGGAAAAAGTTCAAAAAATTACTAATTAAAGAGGTTATTATTTTTTTGAATAACCTATTTTTCTTACTTGAACTGATACAAATGTTGTATTGAAATTTGCAATCCGCCCGCAAGACATTTACAAAGTCAATCTCTTGAACTGATACAAATGTTGTATTGAAATTTAAAATAATAATAATAGCTGTGAAAATACTATTTAACTTGAACTGATACAAATGTTGTATTGAAATATACGATACTGAGTATTTTAAGCAATTAACTGCCGAAACTTGAACTGATACAAATGTTGTATTGAAATTATATTCACGTATGAAAGAGTTGATAGTCTTATTGTCTTGAACTGATACAAATGTTGTATTGAAATACATCCGCAGAGCTTGGATTTCAACTTAACAATAACACTTGAACTGATACAAATGTTGTATTGAAATTTGCTCTTATAATTGTAATTCTTACTTGTTCTGCGTCTTGAACTGATACAAATGTTGTATTGAAATGTCTTTGGCATTCTTTATCCTTGTACGGCGTTTTTTTCTTGAACTGATACAAATGTTGTATTGAAATACGCTGCCAGCCTAAATTTTGCTATGAAAAGAGGTTACTTGAACTGATACAAATGTTGTATTGAAATGGCAATCCTAAACTTTTTGCGAGCAGTAAAGCAAGCTTGAACTGATACAAATGTTGTATTGAAATGTGTGCTGCTGTTTTGCTTAAGATAGAGTTTACCCTCCTTGAACTGATACCAATGTTGTATTGAAATGTTTTGCTGACGCCTTTATTTTTTTTTCGCTCATTTTCTTGAACTGATACAAATGTTGTATTGAAATGTATTCGAAATACGACAGGTATTAACCTGCTTGCATTACTTGAACTGATACAAATGTTGTATTGAAATTATATAGGGATTTCATCCTGCTTGTGCAACGCAAGACTTGAACTGATACAAATGTTGTATTGAAATCGGATCTCCTTCAAAACGAGTATGAAGACTACTATACTTGAACTGATACAAATGTTGTATTGAAATTAGTCAATTGCAAGTTTAAAGGGCGCTGCTATTGCTCTTGAACTGATACAAATGTTGTATTGAAATGTTTGCAGCTGCAACAATCCCAAACAACACGATACTCTTGAACTGATACAAATGTTGTATTGAAATATGTCTTTCAAAACGATTCCTC
>JAIRSJ010000071.1 GCA_031255525.1 Campylobacteraceae bacterium | reverse complement strand
TTTACTGAGTTCATAAAGATTTCTTGCTATTGCTTCACTTTGTCCGCGCTCTTCCGCACCAATTCCCGGATATGCACCCGGAGTGTCTATGAAAAACACGACTGGGAGATTAAATTTTTACTATGTGTGAGGAGTTTCAAGACACCCCATGTCTTTGGGGTGTCTTGGGAGAGAAAAACTATTTAAATGACACAAAAGGATTAACTTTTAATGCTCTATATCCGATAGTTCCGCTCTCAACAAATTTGATTTCTAATAGCGATTGTTTTGTGCCGTATTTGAATTCATGTAGATAAGGGATAAGTTCTGTTTCACCTCTTGCAAAAGCTTTAACATCACCAAGACCGGCAGTTGCGCTGTAAACCATCATAGAATCAGTTTCAGGAATATATTCTGTTACGGATGTAATAGGGCTGAACCACTCAAATCCTCTCTCTTTACCAAATTCCCAAACTTGTTTTACAGTCATTGCTTTTTCATCTATTTCATACTCAACCGCACGACTATATTTTTCACTTACGAGTGCTGGTTGTTCCATACCACGAGAATCACCATTGTCAAATGAACTTACACGAAGTTTGCCCGGTTTTGATTTTTCAGGGATTACATAAGTTGTGTGTTGTGTCCATGTCCAGTCAAATCCACCATTAGGATTTAAGTATCCCGGACATTTTGAACCGGATGTTCCACAATCAATTTTTTTACCTCTATTATCAACCGGAGTTAAAACTTTTTTAGCAAGTTCTCCGCTCCAACCCTCAGGTGAGCCTAAAATCCATTTAACTTTTTTGTCTCTGCCGATTTTTATATTAGCACTTTGATGACGTGAAGATATAATGATTGAATCATCAGTTGCATCATAATTTGCCGAATTTACGTGTGCCCAGTTTCTACCGGCACCAACACCGGCAACATCTCCCCAAGGAGCGTTAGCGTCTTCAAGTTCTTCTTTTGATTTTGTGTGTCCGGCTTGACTTGCATCAACATTTAAACAAACAGCACCTTGATCCATTGCTAACATATTTTGGTCTCTATATGGGTCGAGAATATCCATCAATTTCCATTCATCAACCACATTTCCATCTCTATCAAGCTCAACAATAACGTCTCTAACGGTTCTTACATTTTTACCATCAACTCTTTTATAATCAGCACTTGCCGCACGAAGCAAATAAGTACCTTTTGAAGTCTCTTCTAAGTGGTGAGAGAAGTCAATATATGAGCGTGGTAAATCACGACTAAAGATTTTTCTACCCATGAAGTCATATTTGTGATATGCTTGACTTGTTCCAAACATTAACGCACCATCTTTTGTTTGGTCGAAGCCCATAAAATTACCTTTTTTACGTAGGTCATAAGGGTCTCTTAATTTGCTTGTATCAAGATACCATCTAATATCTCCGTTTGTATCGATAATCCAAACATAACTTTCAAAATCCCACTCTAATGCGCCACCAACAGGATTGTTCCAAACAACTTGACCGGCATTTGGAAGAACTTGTTGTAAGTGATTCATCAAATAAAAATTACCCTTTACTGATTTATCAGCAGGTATTACAACTTCAGCTTTAGGAAGTGTTCTTTGCTGTCTTATCCCAGGACCATATGTGTTTACAGGTGGTGCATAAATTGTATAGGATTCTTTAACAGCCTCGGCTTTTGCTTTTCCTTCACTGCTAATATATTTTTTATAACTTACTTCAATTTTGTTCTCATAATCAGGATACATTCCCCAAACAGGAATACCGCCATGAAGAAGTGCTTTATTGTCTGATACATCATAAGTTACATCAATACCATTCGTACCCTTGCCTTTAACCGTAACTTTAATGTCGGTTAAAGCATATCCGCCGTTTTTTATAACCGCAGTTAACGGCGCAATGCCATAAGGGTTCATAAGTACAGCACCTATTTGACCTGTGCCTTTGTAAGAGTTAGTTCCGCTTCCATTAACAACAGCAGTTGCAGCAGCGAACATTGTAGTTGGAGCAACACTTAAAATCATACCCGCAACAAGTGCTGATGATAATAATTTTTCTACACGCATATTTTTTCCTTCTATCGTAAAAATATAGTTTTAAAATTTTTTAATCATATTTATCAAAATATGAAAACAGCCGTCTTAATTTACCTTTCTATTTTTTATTAATTCTATTAACCAACAAACAAGCATTGCACCAAGCAATACCAAACAAACAATATATGCAAAAAGACACGCTTGTGCCATATTGATAAAATGGTGTGAAGGAATTAGATACCAGCCATCGCTATAAAAATCTACAAGCCATTGTTGCAAAGAGCTAAGTTCCGTACCATCCGGAACTATCGGGTTGTCATATCCGCAATCGCCGGTAGGTTTAAACCAATCCGGAAACCATTTATCCAAAGGTAGTCCAAAAGGAAAACTCGGTTCTGCCGAACATCCTTGAACACCAAAAGGATCATCGCTATGAACGGCGTGATGAATGGCATTTAATTTTACGCTATAGCCTATACCTTGGATAATTCCCCAAAATCCAAGTGCGTAGCCGATTATTTTTAAAATTATTTTTTTAGGATTGATTGCTGTAATCAATCCTCCAAAAAACATACAAAAAAATGCAAATCTAATATACACACACTGCTCACAAGGAGCCATGTGTACATAATGTTGAAATATTGTATGTGCGACAATAATTAAAGCGATACTAACAAACGCCATCAATAACCATAAAAACCTCGCATCTTGCCATTTTGCTATGGTATTGACAGGCGAACTTTTTAAATCATTCCAAAGTTTGCTTAACATTTTTTAACCTTTATTTATCTGCTAATTCTTTTACCAAATTTACCATTCCATCGACCGACCTAATTGATTTTGTATAAATAAGATATTTGCCGTTGACAACAAATGCAGGAACACCTTGAATTTTTGCAACTTCATAACTTGCTTCCCAAGTATTTACTATATCTTTCACTCTTTGGTCGTTTTTTGTTGTATCAAAGTCTGCTCTACTAATCCCAGCAGCTTTTAAACCGGTCTCAAAAAAGCTCGCTTCTCCACTATCCCATCTCTCTTTTTTATCATGATAAGCGGTATAATAAGCCATTTTTGCTTTTTTAAATAAAGACTTATCATCAAAAGGATTTGTTATACCATTGTCCATATCTTTAACTAAAAGGACCGCAAAAAGTTCACTCGCTTCTTTGCCGTATTTGCCTTTTGTCTTTAGATGGAAAGGTTTAAAACTCACAATGCCATTAAGTTTATTTACAACAACCGGCGTAACCGATTTATCGTATTTGTAGCAAAAAGGACAATCGTAACTAAAAACCTTGATTAAAGTTTTATCCGCATTTGGAATCGGTTTTTCCAACTTCACATAATCAACACCTTCAGTAAAACCAAAAGCGTTTACCGCAAAAAGTAAAAATGCCGCAACAATTCTACAAATAAATTTTTTCATCAATTACTCCTCAATTTAAAATTTGTAAGCTGCTCTTACTATGTACAAATTTGTATCTTTTGCATTTTTATGATTTTCATTTTCATATAAAAGCCCAACAGAAAGTCCGTTTAAAGCACCACTGAAATGATGCGTTGCATATATGCTTTTCCAATCCGTTTCATTATCTATGTCTTCATAATTTATATGAGCATATCTAACACCTGTCAATAATCTCAAATGCTTAAAATTATAATTTGCATCTATCGCATACTGTTTTGATTTTTCATACTCGGCGCACTGTTCATAAGAACCCGTGAAAAGCGTGCATTTATTTCCTCCGCCCACTACGCCGAATTTGGAATCCCCATCTCTTATCTGCGCTAAAGCCAGATACATGTTGAAATTTTCAAATCCCGCACCGACTTTAATACCGTAGTAATTTGAATCGCTCAAAGCCGAATCCTTATAATTCGTGTGCGAATATTGAGCCGCGATTTGATAGTTGAATGATAAAAGAGTATTTTTAAAATCAGCCTGTGTGTAGATGATTGAAAATATATCTTCTACACCGCCGTAAGCTCCCGTCAAACTTAATTTTTCAAAATAGTTATTGACGACGCCAAGAGCGTAAGCGTAATCTCCATCAAGTTTTTCAAACTTGGCAATACCTTCTTTACCATCCGTCTGTTTTTGAAATTTTTCGATATATGCCGCATAAAATGTATTGTTTGAAAATTCACGACTTGTTAGAGTGACTCCTTCAAACGATTGGATTATAGCTTTTCCAGCCCCACTTTTTATCAAAGGCATATTTACGAACTGACGTCCGAATTTGAGCGTACTTTCACTAAGTTTGTAAGATATATACGCTTCGGATAAAACAGCCCCCGGTCCATACA
>JAIRSJ010000064.1 GCA_031255525.1 Campylobacteraceae bacterium | reverse complement strand
CCGGTTCCAGCAGGAAGAACAACCGAACCTCTTACCATTTGATCAGCGTGTCTTGGGTCAACATTTAATTTTAAAGCAACCTCGATAGTTTCATCAAATTTTGCTGATTTTAACTCTTTCACTATCTTTGCTGCTTCTTGCAAAGAGTACTCTTTTTTGCTGTCAACCTTTGCAAGCAATTCTTTAAATCTTTTTGAAATTTTTTTTGCCATTTTTATCTCCGCATTATTATGTGCTTCCGCCTTTGCCCTGACGGTGAAGGGTATTAATCTACTACTTCTATACCGATACTTCTTGCAGAACCGGCAATAATTTTTGCAGCCTGCTCTTTATCAGTAGTATTAAGATCGGCTATCTTTCTGTCTACTATTTCAAGAACCTGTGATTTTGTTATTTTTGCAACTTTATTCTTTAACGGATTGTCCGAGCCTTTTGTAATACCCGCAGCTTTTTTAATTAAATCGGTCGCAGGGGGCTGTTTTGTGATAAAAGTAAAACTTTTATCGGCATAAACAGTAATGATAACAGGGATATTAAAACCTGCTAAATCTTTTGTTTTTTCATTAAAAGCTTTACAAAACTCCATAATATTAACGCCGCGCTGACCAAGAGCCGGACCTACAGGAGGCGTAGGAGTTGCTTTACCTGCTGCTATTTGCAGTTTAATTTCGCCAACTACTTTTTTTGCCATTTTTATTTTCCTTATGATTATACTATTTTTTCAACTTGCGAGTAGAGAATTTCTACCGGCGTACTTCTTCCGAATATTGACACATTTAAACGAAGTTTTCCGTGTTCCATATCATACTCTTCAACTATGCCTGTAAAATTTGCAAAAGGACCTTCTGTTATTCGTACGCTCTCTCCATCATCAAACGATATTTTTGGTTTTGGTGCACCTTTTTTCTCAGCTTTTTCTAAAATTAACGAGATATCTTTTTGACTGAGTGGAGTCGGCTTTTTTGATTCTCCGATAAAACGGCTGACTCTTGGCAAAGATTGAATCTTATGCCACAAATCCGTATCCAAATCAAGATTAGCAAATACATACCCTGAATAAAGACTTCTTTCGCTTATCTTTTTTTTACCGTTTTTCACTTCTATCACATCTTCGGTAGGAACAATAATTCCATCTAATTTATCCGCGATTCCGTGATCTTTAACTAATGTCTCTATCGCGCGCTTAACGCTTTGTTCGCTACCTGCATATGTTTGGATGGCATACCACTTATGCTTCATAAAATGCCCTTGATAACGAACGACATAATAACATCAATAAGAGCCAGAAATAACGATATAATAGTTACGACGATAAACACCGAAACAAATGCGTTTCTTACTTGTTCCTTCGTCGGAAATATAACTTTCCCAAGCTCACTTTTTGAGTTTTTGATATAACTTATAAACTTTTCCATAATTACAAACCTTAAGCTCAAACCTTTAATGGCAGGGTAGGAGGGATTCGAACCCCCAACCTGCGGTTTTGGAGACCGACGCTCTACCATTAGAGCTACTACCCTAAAAGGTTAAATTCTTTTGAGAGAATTTAACTTTTTAATTTAACTTCTTTGTGAACAGTATGTTTTTTAAGACGGGGGCAGTATTTTTTTAATTCTACTTTCTCCGTTGATGTTTTACTATTCTTGGTAGTCGTATAGTTAATGTCTCCGCTCTCGGAACACTTCAGACCTATTTTAATTCTACTACTACTTTTAGCCATAAAAATACCTTTTTAAAAAATCACGAGAGATTCTCTCGTGAATTATTATTTAACAATTTTAGATACGACACCTGAACCTACAGTATGTCCGCCTTCGCGAATAGCAAATCTTGTTCCCTCTTCAAGAGCAATGGGCGCTAAAAGAGTTACTTTTATCTTTACATTATCGCCGGGCATAACCATCTCAACACCGCTTGGAAGCGTAATTGAGCCTGTTACGTCTGTTGTTCTTACGTAAAATTGAGGTCTATAATTGTTAAAAAACGGAGTATGGCGTCCACCCTCTTCTTTCGTTAAGATATAAACTTCGCCTTCAAATTCCGTATGAGGAGTAATGGATTTTGGTTTAGCTAAAACCATACCGCGCTCAACATCTTCTTTTTTGGTACCTCTTAAAAGAATACCGCAGTTATCACCTGCTTCGCCTTGTTCCATCTCTTTTCTGAACATCTCAATACCGGTAACTGTTGTAGTTTGAGTAGGTCTAATACCAACAATCTCTATAGTATCGCCGATTTTCACAACACCTTTCTCAATACGTCCAGTAACAACTGTGCCGCGCCCTGAGATAGAAAAAACGTCTTCTATAGGCATCAAGAAATCTTTATCCGTATCTCTTTTAGGAGTTGGAATGAAGCTATCCACTGCTGCCATCAAGTCAAGGACTTTTTGACCCCACTCGCCTATTTTGCCTGATTTTGCCTCTTCAAGAGCTTTAAGAGCAGAACCTGTAATAATAGGAGTATCGTCTCCCGGAAAACCATATTCGCTAAGAAGCTCTCTTATCTCCATATCTACCAACTCTATAAGGTCAGCATCGGCAATATCAGCTTTATTTAAAAACACTACGATATATGGAACACCTACTTGGCGAGCAAGTAAAACGTGTTCACTTGTTTGAGGCATTTTACCGTCAGTCGCAGCAACTACAAGTATAGCTCCGTCCATTTGAGCGGCACCAGTAATCATATTTTTAACATAATCGGCGTGTCCTGGGCAATCAACATGCGCATAATGGCGATTTTCAGTCTCATATTCAATATGCGATGTAGCAATCGTAATACCGCGCTCTTTTTCTTCGGGAGCGTTGTCGATCTTGTCGTAGTCTCTAAGCTCAGCAAGACCTTTAGTCGCTAAAACGCCCGAAATAGCAGCTGTCAGTGTAGTTTTACCATGATCAACGTGACCAATAGTGCCTATGTTTACGTGTGGCTTGTTTCTCGTAAATTTTTCTTTAGCCATCTTTTTCCTCCGTAATTTCAGATTTTTGATTCTTTTAAATCATAAATTTTAACAAATTCAATAAAGCCTAAAATCGGCTTAAAAACTTTTGCATGTAATCTTTACATGAAATAGCTGGAGCTCATAGAGGGACTTGAACCCTCGACCTCTTCCTTACCAAGGAAGTGCTCTACCTCTGAGCCATATGAGCAAGCGGTCTTTTTTGTCAAAGAGAATGATTATACTCAAATTATTATTACAATATGATTATAAAAATTCTAAAAATATAAAAATCGGCAATGACTATAAGACTTAGTTGAAGCAACAATGAAGTTTATTCAACAGCTCCCAGTCAAAACGTGCCGCTTTTTAGAGAGTTTCAATAAACTTTCAAAACTTTAAAAGTAGATTAAAACACGCCAAAAAATTTTGGAGCGGGAAACGGGACTCGAACCCGCGACCCTCAGCTTGGAAGGCTGATGCTCTAGCCAACTGAGCTATTCCCGCATCAAAACACTGGTGGTGAGAGGAGGATTTGAACCTCCGAAGGTAAAAACCAGCAGATTTACAGTCTGCCCTCGTTGGCCACTTGAGTATCTCACCCTAAGCGGTTCTTCACCATTATATCTGGTCAAACACTGCTATGTTTCGAAAAAATGGAGCCGGCAAAGGGACTCGAACCCCCGACCTACTGCTTACAAGGCAGTTGCTCTACCAGCTGAGCTACGCCGGCTTATTTTTGCGAAGCGAAATTATAACTGAAAAGAATTGACAAGTCAAGAGAAAATTATGACTGTTTTTAACTTTTTTAAAATTTTTTGCATATGCGAGCAAGCACAAACCACAATGATTACTTTTATCTATAACTTGATGCAAACAAGATTGATAAATTAGGATAGACCTTTAACCCATTTAAAGAGACGATAAAAACACAAATGTACGATTTTATGCTTTGCTAATGAAAATAAGAAAAACTACTTCTTAAAATGGTATTCATAGTAGGAAATTTCAACTGCAAATAGCTAAAGTTATCTAATTTTAAAACACTAAAGTTTAATAAATTTGCAAGATAAACTCGCAGTGAAAATATCTATTTGAAATCTCTCATATTTGCGATTTTTATATCTTAAAAAATTTGGAAACTCAAATAAAACTGCGGAATAACTTTTTGCGGATTTAAAATAAAAAAATAAGATTACGAAATGGCTCCGGATGCTGGATTCGAACCAGCGACCAAGTGATTAACAGTCACCTACTCTACCGCTGAGCTAATCCGGAACAAAATAAAGAGACGAAATTATAAGCAAAAACATCTCTAATGTCAAGAGATAAAATGACAAAAATAGCAAAAAATTCATTTTTATACAAGAAATAACAGATACCAACAATTGCAGTATCGACAAAGATTTGTAAATTTAACTTTTATCTTTTTAATTTATAGAGGATTTTGCGCTTAAATCTTTTTTGAAATATAAAGCTTGCGTATTTTATAAAAAATATAAATCTTTGCGATTTGACAATAGCATATTTGCTTCCATTTTTATAAAAATTTTGCTATTTAAAGAGATCTTTTTTACGATAAAAATGCTTTGATAAACGAGATGAGTCGCAAACTTCTTTTATATAAAATTTATATGATTTTCAATTTAATTTATAAAAATTTACGCCGACAACATTTATCAATTTTATTTTATCTCTTTTCAATAAATTAAGTAACAGTTTTTTGCTGTTCTCATCAAGTATATTGTCTATATCCTCTTCACTTTGCGGGCGCATCTTAAGCAGTTGAATTATCTCTTCTTCGTCTAAATTCAGGTTCTTTTTTGTAAATCCTTCTCTTTTGGCTACTATTACAGGTATATTTTTTATTTCGCGCGCAAGGATTTCAAGCGTCTCAGAACTAACAGCCTTTACTCTGTACGCGCCCGGTCTATCTATAGTGCTTATATCAACGCGCGAAGGCTTTATTTCATTTATCACATGATTTAGAGCAATAAATTCGTCTCTTGTATCATTAAAATTTTCTACTACTAATATTTCGAGCGCCAATTCATTTTTAAACACTTCTCCAAACTCTTTCATACCTTTTAAAATCTGCTCCAAACTCACACTATTGTGTGGACGGTTTAGTTTTTTAAATGTAGATGGTATTACGGTATCAAGCGAAAGTTTTACTATATCAATATCCAAAAGTGCGTTTTGAACATTTTTGTCATGTATACATGCGGCGTTTGAGAGTATGAGCAATTTTTTGCCGCCTTTCAAAAAGTTTATTGCGCTTATCAACTCTTTTAAAGATGGGTACAAAGCAGGTTCGCCGTTTGCTGTGATAGTTATAACATCAATATCCGGAAACTTTATAAAAGAGTGTTTGAGGCTTTTTACAACCTCTTGCACCGAAGGCGGATTTTGCATAAATGCTACCGTTTTTGCACCCTTTAGTTCGCAATACAAGCAGTCAAAATTGCATTGCTTTTTATCAGGGCTTAAGTCAATCCCCAAAGATAGACCAAATCGTCTGGACAAAACAGGTCCGAAAATAAAATCTGACATTAGATTTTGGTTTTATTGTGAACTAAATTTATGAAATATTTCGCGTTCTCAACCGAAACATCAGGCAAAATTCCATGCCCTAAATTAAAAATGTGCCGCTCATTTTGCATAATATCTACTATATGCTCCACGCCCTTATCTATCGCTTTTTTACTATATAGTCTCGTTGGCTCCATGTTTCCTTGCAAAACATATTTCCCACCAAGCTTCTCTTTGGCTAATTTTATCGGCGTCGACCAATCCACTCCGAACACATCAAAGCTGCCTTCAATCTTATCAAAATAGCCGCTTACGCCTTTTGGAAATACGATTATTGGAATATGAGGATATCTGCTCTTTAAAAACAGACAGAGATCTTGAATATATCGCCAACTAAATTCAAAAAATGCTTCTTCTTCAAGCGCATTTGCCCACGAATCAAATATTTGTACGGCATTTACACCGCTTTTTATCTGATTTTCGAGATAAAGCTTCAAAACTTCCGTAACTTTGATAAGAATTTTATGTAAAAAATCAGGTTCGGAGTATAAAAGTTTTTTTACCCTGCTATACGTTTTTGTCCCGCCGCCTTCTATCATATATGTAGCAAGAGTCCACGCAGAACCACAAAAACCTATCAAAGCTTTGTTGTCTGCTAACTTTTCCCTTGTTAATTTTATACTCTGATAAACATATTCCAGCTTTTTGGCTGCTTCATCAACTTCAAGTGCATTCAAATCATCTTTTGTCAAAATAGGATTTGAGAACGTCGGTCCTTCTCCGGCAGCAAATTTCAAATTCATTCCCATTTCGAGGGGTACTACCAAAATATCGCTGAACAAAATGGCCGCATCAACACCTAAAATATCCACCGGCTGCAATGTAACTTCTGCGGCAAGTTCAGGTGTTTTGCAAAGAGATAGAAAATCGCCGGCTTTGCTGCGTACCTTCATATATTCAGGCAGATATCGTCCTGCCTGCCTCATCATCCAAACAGGAGTAAACGGCGTTTTTTTACCAAAACATGCGTCTATAAAAATCAATTAGTGAGCCCCTTTTCCTAAAAAGTAAAGTCCGATGCAAAGAGCCAAAATAGATATGGCAAAAAAGAGCATATCCATACCGGTAGTAAAATCAAGATGCATTATCCTTTGGAAAAAGTTCACTATCAAAACCATAACTATGACTTTAGCTACTTTATCTTTCAACTGATCAAGCGAGTGAATTTCCAAAATCCTTGAAGTTTTACTCTCATCAGCTTCTTTTATGCTATCGATAAAAAGTTCATAAATACCAAAACTAAAAATAAGCATGACTATGGCCATAAGATATAAATCTATAGCTCCGATAATCTCTCCAACTACATCTGCGTGAAAATTATCGGTGCTGTAATTTTGGAAAAAAAACTTGAACACCGTAAGGCCAACAT
>JAIRSJ010000034.1 GCA_031255525.1 Campylobacteraceae bacterium | reverse complement strand
CTCTTCTAAATTGCAAGAAGGATAAAATCGTCTGTTTTTATAAAATCCCACAGCACCGCATCCAATACCTACATAGTCGTCTTGCTGCCAATATTTTTTATTATGAAAACACTCATAACCTCTTGAGAAATTAGATATCTCGTACTGATAAAAACCATTTTTTTCAAGCGCTTTTATCATATATTTAGCAAGATATAAAGACTCTTTTTGTGCATTTTGGTTTTTATAAAATTTTGTATTTTTCTCAATGGCGAGTGAATAAGCGCTCAAATGATTTATCGGTAAAGAAGCAGCTGTTGCTATATCATTTAAGAGCAGTTTTTTGTTGTCGACTTTTGTATTGTAAATAATATCTGCGGAAATATTTTCAAATCCCACTTTTTGTGCATTTGTAACCGCCGCAAACGCTTGTTTGGCGTTATGAATTCTACCTAAAAACTTTAACTTCTCATCATCAAAGCTTTGGACGCCAAAACTAATGCGGTTAAATCCGAGTTCTTTCATTTTAAAAAGCCAATCAAGCGTTGCAGAGTTCGGATTTGCTTCGGTTGTTATCTCTGCATTTTGAGTTAGATATTTGGATGCTTTTTTTATAAAGGAAGATAAAAGTAGCGGCGAAAAAGTTGACGGTGTACCGCCTCCGACATAAAGAGAACTTATACTTTTTTTTCCGATATCAAATCTCTTTATTTCTTGTTCAAATTGTTTTAAAATCGCCTCCGAATAGGCTTCTTTTAAGGTGTTTTTATCAGTATATGAGCAAAAAGAGCAGTAAAAGCATTTACTGTCGCAAAAAGGAATGTGTAGATATAAAAGCAAAAAAATCCCTCATTTCTTTTTAAGAGTGTCAAGATATCTGTTTAGTATCACAGCAGCAGCCATAGAGTCTATCTTGCCGTCTTTTTTCTGCTTAAAAACGCTTTTTGCTGACTCTTTTGCCTCATATGATGAAAAATCCTCATCTATGAAAACCACGTCGCCTCTATACTTCAAAAGAGAGACAAAATGCCTTATTCTGCGTTCCATTTCATCTTTGCTTGAACCCTTAGGCAAACCGACAACTAAAGTATCCACGTTCCACTCTTCCAAAAAAACGTCCGTTTCCTGTGAGGCTTGCACTCTATTTTTGCGTAAAATAGGAGTTTGCGGCATAACTATTTTGCCATCAAAACACAAAGCTGCACCTATTCTTTTTAATCCCAAATCCAAAGCGGCAATAATCAAATTAAACTTACCTTCATATCGGCAATCTTTATCTTTCCATCGAGCTCATACTCAAAAATTTTTTCTCCAAATCTTCGCAAACACACATTTAAATCGCTATTTTTAGCGCAAAATTCTAAAATCTCATCATATACGCTTTGATGATTTTGCAGCGATTTTTCTGCAAATATATCGGCAAATTCTCTCAAATTTTCTATTATTTCAGCTTTGCCGTCTTTTAGCAACATATCCGTTCCTTCACTCTCCTTCAATCTGTGCGGCAAAACATATATCGGTATTTTAAGTTCAAGTGCAAATTGTGCGCTTCTTAAAGAACCGCTGTTTAAATCTGCCTGGGCTATAACCAAAGCATCGCAAAGTCCCACAACAAGACGATTTCTTAGTACAAAACTATATTTCGTGGCATATGTTACAGGTTGATATTCGCTAAGAAGCAATCCTTGCTTTGAAATATTATCCAAAAGTTTGTAATTGATTTTAGGGTAAAAAATATCAAGCGAGTTCGCTAATACCGCTATTGTATTCGGAAAAGCGCCCGTGTGAGCTGCGGCATCTATACCAATAGCTCCTCCGCTTACAACAACAACGCCATTTGATGAGAGCATATTTGAAAGTTTTTGTGTTGCATCTTTTGAATAATGTAACGCTTTTCTGCTGCCGACTATTGCTATTTTTTTGTGCTCTAAAAGCTCTTTTTTGCCAATTGCAAAAAGTTGTTTCGGCGGATTTTTCAAGCGCAAAAGTTCTTTCGGAATCTTTATGTCGGACATTATAAGTCTTTTATATATACAACTTCCACTTCATCACACTCTTTTGCAAACTCTTTCAAGGCTGCGATTGTCTCTTTGTGCGGATGTCCTATCGCTATAGCAAAATTTTGCTCCTTAGCCTTCATCACAGCCAATAAAATCTGCTCTTTAATAGCCTCTTTTTCTATAACATTATCTAAAAATACGTCTCTTTGTAAAAGTTTTTTACCCTCTTTTTTAGCTATTTTCGGAGCTTTTGTATCTGCTGTGGTTTTGCTATCCACAAAAATAAGCCCCATTTCGTCCATAGCTTTAAACAGTCTCTCCATGGCTTCAAAATCTGCCGTAAATTTGCTTCCTGTGTGATTGTTGTAGAAAATCGCGTGCGGAAATTTAATCTTTAACATTCTGAGTTTTTGCAAAATTACGTCGTAACTATCGCTCACCAAAAGTGTTGACTCTTCCGGACTTTTGAAATTCATAGCTTCGAGCGGCAGATGAACCATATGAAATTCCGTTCTTTTCGCAAGTTTATCAGAAAAATTAGTTTTTGTCGTTGGGGGCAAAAAAGACGGCGTAATTTTTAACGGTATAGACAGTATATCGTCCAACTGTCTTTCAAAAGTAACATCATCTATTATGATAACAAGCTTTGGTTTTGGTTTTACAAAAATCGTCTGATTTGGCTGAGTAGTTTGATTGTCAATAGTAATATTGCTCGCTATTGTAGTATTGTTTGCCTCGCTAATGTTACTTATCGTTGTATTTGTAACAACAAAATCTCTTGTCGTTTTATTATTGAAGAAATGACCTATGCAGAGCAAAGTAGCCGTCAATATACATATCATCAAAACAGAAACTATAACTATATGAATCTTTTTTGTGCCGATTTTTTTTCTCACTTTTCTATATTTGATAGTAAATTTTTTTCTTTTACGTGATGCCAACGGTTATCCTAAATTTTTGTTTTTGAAGCTCTCTTGACGGCTTGCATTTTATCTGCCGCCAAGAGTAAAGTTTAATTTTTGTCTTTGTTGATGATTTTTCCGGCACTTATCCAAGGCATCATAGCTCGCAGTTTTCTGCCTGTTTGTTCTAAAAGAGAGCTTTCGGTCTGCGTTCTTTCTGCATTCATCCTAGTATATCCGGCTTTGCGCTCAAGTATAAAATCTTTGGCAAACTGTCCGTTTTGTATCTCTTTTAATATCTCTTTCATGGCTTTTTTTGAATCGCAGCCTATAACTCTTGGTCCGCTTACATAATCGCCGTATTCGGCTGTATTTGAGATAGAGTATCTCATGTCGCCGATTCCGCCTTGATACATCAAATCAACAATAAGTTTTAACTCATGTAAACATTCAAAATAAGCCATTTCAGGCTCATACCCAGCTTCTACTAATGTTTCAAATCCGGCTTGTACAAGTGCTGTTACGCCTCCGCACAAAACTGCTTGTTCACCAAAAAGATCTGTTTCTGTTTCATTTTTGAAAGTTGTCTCAATAATTCCGGTTCTTCCGCCACCAATAGCACTCGCATAACTTAATGCTATCTCTTTAGCATATCCGCTTGCATTTTGTTCCACAGCTATCAAATCAGGTATGCCGCCGCCGTTTTTAAATTCGTTTCTTACCGTATGACCGGGAGCTTTTGGAGCTATCATGATAACATCGGTATTTTTCTTCGGAACAATCTGTTTAAAATGTATATTGAAACCATGACCAAATGCGATAGCTGCGCCGTCTTTTAAATTTGGCTCTATTTCTGCTTTGTAAACGTCGGCTTGAAGTTCGTCAGGCAACAAAATCATAACCACATCGGCTATTTTTACAGCATCGGCGACACTTAATACCTTAAATCCTTTTGCCTCTGCCTTTTTCCACGAACTACCATCTTTTCTAAGACCGACAACTACTTCAACGCCACTGTCTCTCAAGTTTTCCGCATGCGCATGCCCTTGGCTTCCAAAGCCTATCATTGCAACTTTTTTCTTTCTGATAATGCTCAAATCACAATCTTTATCATAATAAACGGTAATTGCCATTTTATCCCCTTTTGAAACAAAATAAAAATAGCATTTTACTTGAATTTGACTTAGTTGCTACTTTGAAAGTCGATTTATACGAACAAAAAACGGTTATTCAAGCGAACCATCAGTCTTCTTTTCCACCATTTTGCCCCATACATCCCCAAACAAAGTAGTATTTTTCAAAACAGCTTTTAAAACAGTCATATCATCGTCAAGATTAATATACAATTCGCCCTTGTTGCTGCTGAAAATATCTTGGTTTAAGATTACCAGCAAATAGAGCCCTTCGGCATTATCAAAAGCCTTTTTTGCAGTTTTGAGCTGTTTGCCTTCCGGCACAATCACGCGCACTTGCTGTTTCGAACCTACAGCGCTTGC
>JAIRSJ010000108.1 GCA_031255525.1 Campylobacteraceae bacterium | reverse complement strand
ATTTATAACGATATTCCACATCTTTTAACGCCGGTTATTACTCAATCAAAGCAAGCAATTGTTGCGCTTTCAAATATGGTAAGTGAGATGGAAAGACGGTATAAGATAATGAGCCACTCAAAGACTAAAAATATAGAAAGCTACAACGAAAAAGCAAAACAAGATGGAATTGAACTCATGCCTTATATCGTAGTTATTATCGACGAACTTGCTGATTTGATGATGACAAGCGGAAAAGATGTTGAGGTTTATATAGCAAGACTTGCTCAAATGGCAAGAGCAAGCGGGATACATCTGATAGTGGCTACTCAGCGCCCGTCTGTCGATGTTGTAACAGGACTTATAAAAGCAAATCTTCCATCTCGTATAAGTTATAAGGTAGGACAAAGGATAGACAGCAAGGTCATACTTGACATTCAGGGGGCAGAATCTCTTTTGGGACGCGGGGATATGTTGTTTACGCCTCCAGGGACAAATGGCGTTATAAGACTCCATGCACCTTATGCAAGCGAGCGCGAAATAGAGTTGGTGGTGGAACACTTAAAAGCCCAACGTCCGACCAATTATGATAATAATTTTTTAAAAGATAATAGCGAGATAAGCGGTTCTTATAATAGTAATGGAGATTTTTCTAATGATGGTGAGATAGATGAATTGTTTGAAGACGCAAAACGAATAGTCCTAACAGAACAAAAAACGTCTATCAGTTATATACAAAGACGTTTACAAATAGGCTATAATCGTGCGGCGAGAATTGTGGAACAGCTCGAAAATATGGGTATTTTAACTCCGCCCAACAACAAAGGACAAAGGGATATAATAGTTTAAAAGTCTGAAACTTAATAATATGTCTGTGTTATTAATTTAATTTTAATAAATTACTATGCAAAAAAGATTTATTAGATAAAATTTACAATAGTTATTTTTTAAAGGAATTATATGAGTAAATGGTTAAAAGAGTATAAGACTATAGAGAAGCAAAGAGAAAAAGAAGGCGTGCCTCCGCTACCGCTAAATGCAAAACAAACAGAGCAACTTATCGAACTATTAATCAAAGATAGCAAAGATAGTAAGTATCTTTTAGAACTTCTTGAAAATAGAGTTCCACCCGGAGTTGATGAGGCAGCTCTTGTAAAAGCAAACTTTTTACACAATATCTTAAAAGATGAGCTTTCATGTAAAGCTATCAACAAACAAAAAGCGATAAAAATATTAAGCACTATGCTTGGTGGATATAACATTCTTCCATTGATAGAAGCACTTACGCATAAAGATGAAGAGTTAGCCCAACTTGCATGTGATGGACTTAAAAATATCATTTTGGTTTATGATGCGTTTGATGAAATTGAAAAACTCTCACACGTTAACAAATATGCAAAAGAGGTTTTAACTTCATGGGCAAATGCAGAGTGGTTTTTAAATAAACCGGCACTTCCTGAAAAGATTGTAGTTGCTGTTTTGAAAGTCAATGGCGAAACAAATACGGATGATTTATCTCCTGCAAGCGAAGCTTTTACAAGAAGTGATATTCCACTTCATGCAAATGCAATGCTTTCAGCCAAAATGCCAGAAGCTCAAAAAATCATAAAAGATTTACAAGCAAAAGGTCATGAAGTTGCATATGTTGGCGATGTGGTAGGAACGGGAAGTAGTAGAAAATCAGGCATAAACTCAATTCAATGGCATATTGGTCGTGATATACCATTTATCCCAAATAAAAAAACCGGCGGTATTATACTTGGAAGTACAATAGCACCTATCTTTTTTAACACCGCAGAAGATAGTGGGGCATTTCCAGTTGAAGTTAATGTTAACGGACTTGAAAACGGAGATATTATCGAGATTTTTCCATATGAAGGTGAGATTTTAAAAGATTGTAAAACATTTGCAACATTTCGTGCCGAACCAAATACTATTTTTGATGAAGTTAGAGCGGGTGGGCGAATTCCTCTAATCATCGGACGAAGTTTAACCAAAAAAGCAAGAATGAGTTTAGGACTTGGTGAAAGTAATGTATTTACAGAACCACTTCAGCCTAAAGTTGATGAAAATGTAGGTTATACACAAGCTCAAAAAATGGTTGGGATTGCATGTGGTATGAAAGGTGTGAGAGCAGGTATGTATATCGAGCCAAAAACATTAACAGTTGGCTCTCAAGATACAACAGGACCTATGACAAGAGATGAAATTATCGAGCTTTCAGCGCTTGGATTTAGTGCGGATTTTGTTTTGCAAAGTTTTTGTCACACAGCTGCTTATCCAAAACAAAGCGATATAAAACTTCAGCACACTTTGCCGGATTTTATAAAATCAAGAACAGGCGTGAGTTTAAAAGCCGGAGATGGAGTTATACATTCATGGCTAAATCGTATGGTTTTACCAGATAGTGTAGGAACAGGCGGAGATTCACACACTAGATTTCCAATCGGCATATCTTTTCCGGCAGGTTCGGGTCTTGTAGCATTTGCAGCAGTTACGGGAAATATGCCTTTAAATATGCCAGAATCAATTTTGGTTCGTTTCAAAGGGAAAATACAGCCGGGAATTACTTTGCGTGATTTGGTCAATGCAATTCCATATTATGCTATAAAACAAGGACTTTTAACCGTACCAAAGAAAAATAAAAAGAATATTTTCGCAGGAAAAATTTTGGAAATCGAAGGGTTGCCAAAATTAAAAGTTGAACAAGCATTTGAACTCTCAGATGCTTCAGCGGAAAGAAGTGCGGCAGCTTGTTGTATTAAGCTTGATAAAGAGCCGATTATTGAGTATTTAAAATCAAATATCGCTTTGATAGAAGCGATGATAAAAGCAGGTTATGCAGATAAAGAGACGCTAAAAAGAAGAGCTAAAAAAATGCAAGAGTGGATAGATGAACCTGTGCTTGTACAAGCTGATAAAAATGCTCAATATGCCGAAATTATCGAGATTGATTTGGATGATGTAAAAGAGCCGATTTTAGCTTGTCCTAACGACCCTGATGATGTTGCAACTCTAAGTGAAATTTTGGCTGATGAAAGTCGTCCGAAAAAAATCGATGAAGTATTTGTTGGAAGTTGTATGACAAATATAGGTCACTATCGTGCGCTTGGTGAAGTTTTGAAAGGTGAAGGGCAAGTTCCGACAAGACTTTGGATAGCGCCTCCGACAAAGATGGATAAAGAACAATTAAAAGAAGAGGGTTATTATGCGCTTTTTGGAACAGCAGGTGCGAGGATAGAAATACCCGGATGTAGTTTGTGTATGGGCAATCAAGCAAGAGTTGCAAAAGATGCGGTAGTTTTTTCAACTTCAACAAGAAATTTTGACAATAGAATGGGAATAGGCGCACAAGTATATCTTGGAAGTGCCGAACTTGCAGCGCTTTGTGCGATTTTGGGAAGATTGCCGAGTGTTGATGAATATTTAAATATCGTTCCTACAAAACTTGAAGGTAAGGAAGCTGATATATACAAATACTTGAATTTTAATTTGATAGAAGACTTTGAATTAATTTAACAAATACAGCTATCTTTTTGATAGCTGTATTGTATATTTATTTACCTTTTAGTGATAGTATCCCAGCCATGATTTACTTTAAACACTTTTTACTAATAGTTGCTTTGACAATATTCCTATCTTTGTGTGCGCAAATCAATATAAACATATATGAAATTGCAATCACAGGGCAAACTTTTGCCGTAGGATTGATAGCAACTATGTTCAACAAAAAAATATCCTTTGGTGTGGTATTTTTTTACATATTTTTAGGTGCTGTAGGATTTAGCGTATTCTCTAATGCGAGTGGAGGATATTCGGTTCTTTTTGCTAAAACCGGCGGGTATATATTTGGTTTTATATTTTATGTGTTGTTCTTGCATATCATAATGAATAAAAACAGACTATCTTATACTTATGCTTTTCTTGGTAATTTTATCGGCACTATTGCAACCCTTATTTTCGGATGTATATGGTTGATGTGTTACTTAGATAAAAGTCTTTTTGTGATATTGAAAATCGGACTATATCCTTTTATCATTCCGGGATTTATTAAGATTTGTCTTTCAACTTTATTTGGAATATATTTAAAGAAAATTTTGATAAAAATCTTTGATAGAAAGTATTTTTTTGTGTAAAATATAACATTTTATGCAAAAAAATATCCACAACTTCACGCACTAATTAACACACAATACCCTTCATCAATCTATATAATTTTTAAGTTATAATTCGGTTTTGCTAAATTAGGAGAAATTATTTGATTTGTGAACACTTTGGAAAGTGTGGAAGTTGCACACTTTATGATTTAAATTATGAAGAACAAAAAAAATTCAAGATAAACAACTCAAAAATACTATTCAAGCCTTTGCATATAGAAGATTTTACGTTTTTTGACTCAAAGCAAAGTCATTATCGAACAAGAGCCGAATTTTCCATCTGGCACGATGATGAAAAGATATCTTACGCCATGCATGGGATAAACAAAAAAGAGATAGTAAAAATCGAAAATTGTCCAAAAGTTTGTGAAAATATTTACAATCTCATGCCAAAACTCTTGCAATTTATAAGCAAAAATCAAACACTCAAATTTAAGCTTTTTAGCGTTGAATTTCTAAGCACAAAAGATGAGGTTTTGGTGATTTTAATTTATCACAAAAAGATAGATGAGAGTTTTGATAAAACAGCACATGAGCTTGAAAAAGCGCTAAATATCAAAGTTATAGGGCGAAGCAGGGGCGTAAAAAGAGTTGTTAGTGATGATTTTATCAATGAGGTTTTGCACGTAGAAAACTTACAGGCAAAGAGCATGAAATATAAAATTTATGATACCGGTTTTGTGCAGCCAAATAGTTATGTAAACGGCAAGATGATTGATTTTATTATTTCGGAAGTTGCCAAACAAAAAAGAGATGATTTGCTTGAACTTTATTGCGGACATGGAAATTTTACCATGCCGTTAAGTTATATGTTTGATAAAGTCTTGGCTACTGAAATTTCCAAAACTTCTATCAAGTCCGCAAATGAAAATGTGATTTTAAATGATATTAAAAATATAACTTTCGCACGATTAAGTGCCGAAGAGTTTACTGAAGCTTGGAGCGAAGTTCGTGAATTTGAGCGACTAAAAGAGATAGACTTGAAAAAGTATAACTTTTCGCACATTTTAGTTGACCCGCCACGAGCCGGACTTGATAGTATAAGTATAAATTTGGTCAAAAGGTTCAAAAATATCATATATATCTCATGTAGCCAAGAGAGCTTAAAGCGTGATTTGGACGAACTTGTACAAACTCATAAAATTATAAAATTTGTTTTATTTGACCAATTTCCATACACAAAACATATAGAAAGCGGAGTAGTTTTTGAGTTGAAATAATTTAGCGAGGTAACACAATGCAGGAAAAATTAGACATTGCTCAACAAAAAGAGTTAAAAAGGTCACTTACTATATCTATCATAGGCGTTTTGATAATTGTAGTGGGAATAGTATTGTTATATTTTTATTCTATAAACGCTGGTAGGTTCTATAGAGAAGATTTTTTATATATAAGTACAAAAAACTTTATAGTGTTTTTGTCATTTTTTATAATGAGTGTAGGGATTTTAATCGAGTTATACGGACATCATCTTATGTCGATAGTAACAAAAAATCTTTATAT
>JAIRSJ010000048.1 GCA_031255525.1 Campylobacteraceae bacterium | reverse complement strand
GGGAAATTTGTTGTCGGCAAAAGGAGTGTGTCCTTGTAATCCATCTATCTTTTTCTCCTATCGTAGAAGCAAAGCAAAAATCAAATTCTCACTTTGAATGTGATTATAAAAATTTGATAATATTATCCAAAAACTATTTAAGAAGCTCTTACATAATTAAAGACTTAACGTTTGTTCAGGCAATCTTCGAGCCAAAACGGCTATTTTGAATTATAAAGTTTTATCATCTCATCCAAAAGGCGGTATAGTTTTTGTGTACCGTTTTCTAAAGCATAATAGTGCATGATATAAAAGATAAATAGTATGCTAAGCAAAGCGTTCAATACAAAAACCGTATAACCCGAGGCTAAAAACAGCATGATAAAACTAATCATATCCAGTAATCCGACAAAAACCGTTACTATCAAATGAATTAATCTCTCGTGCTGAAAATAACTTATCCAGCGTTTCAAATCGTCCAAATCTTTTTTGGTTACGATACCTTTTTTGATTAAAACCTCTGCCCAAGTTATTTTGATTGTTATCTCTTTTTTCATTTGGTTATTATACTATGTTTTGCGACACATACATAAAAGACTTAAGATTGTTTGTTTATAAAATAAAAGTTGAAAATATGAGATAAAAGCTTGATCTCGCCTTGTCGGGCGAGACCGCATATATTTGTTAGAAAGAGTAAACCGCACCCAATGTAACTTTTGTGTAATCATTGTATGCGTTATCATTCCCGCTGCCGACAATCAAAAAACCTTGCAATGCTAAATTGTCGCCTAAATCATATCCTACGCCAAGGTCTAATTCGTTAAATTTGGCGTCATTTGCATATTTTGTGTATCCGTAAAGCGCACTAAACGCAAAATCTTTAAACTCATATGATGCGCCAAGATAGACAGTACTGGCATCAACTTCAAATAGTTGTTCACCGTCTTCAAAAGGATTTACATTTTCTCCGGCTGCCGCTATACTTCCCGCACCACCGTTTTTGTCTGTCTTGGCAAAACCAAGATTTGCATTTATGCCGATAAATGAACCTCTTGCTTCAAGATGCAAAAATGAACCGTCATCCCCATTATCTTCACTGCTTTGCGTGTATTGAGCAGTGCCTCCTACGGAAAAACTCGAAAATTCTCTGTCATAATCAGCCCTAGCGCCTGCCCAAGTTGCCACATCGTTAGCAAAGTAGATGAAAGGATTTACGATCAATCCTTCAACACCATTGTATCTTGCATCTACGACAAAAGCTCCATCGTCGCCGAGTTTATCAAAACCGCTCAAAGGAGAGTCATAATCTGCAGTTGCAACTCTTTGAGTATAGCCCACAACTATAGCGGTATCAGGAATAGCTTTGACAACGCCGACCAAAGCTTCATGAAAATCACTTGCCCAGTTAAGATTTATCTCCTGTCGTCCCAATACTACATCAAGATGCGGATGAGAGTAGGCGATATTTGCAGTGTGCAAAATAGCTTTTGCATTTTGCTCATAATCTTTGCTGTGGATCTCCCAAAAAGCGTGATTTGCGCGCGAGCCCGCAGATAACGTAAAGTCATAAAACGAATCTGTAGAGTAACCTAAATTAAAAGAACCTGAACCAAACCCCTTATTGTTACTATCTTTTATTTTGGCTTGATCCGCATATATAGCAAACTCGCCGCTTACTTTGCCGTTTGTCAAAGCGTCTGTAATTGACGTAGAATCCGCAAATAAAGCAGAACTTGCAAATAAAGCTGCCGCGGTTAAACTTATTTTAGTTTTCACTAAAAACTCCTTAAAAATTTAATTTGATATTAGATATCATCTTTTTTTGAATTCTATTCAAAATTAACTTAAAAATTACTATGCGTTCAATGTCTGATAAACTACTTCGCCGAAGGTATTTTAAGTTTTTAAAGATGAACGAGTAATTATACAAAAATAATTACAACTTTGCTATTCTTTTTTTCAAGCAAATTGTCAATTTAACTTACATAAAAGGCTTTTTTATCTCAATAAACAATATTGCATTATAACGTTTTAAAAAAGTACTAAGATATCTTTAAAAATCCAAAATTATTTTTTTGAAAATTAAATCGTTTTTTTCTTGACAAAGAGGGCGAATTTGCCTATAATTTCTCTCTTAATTTTTCGCAAGAGTATTTTAAGTTTGCTAAAAAAGCACTCTCTATATACTTTGATTTTAAGAACGACCCGCTAGCTCAGTTGGTAGAGCATCTCCCTTTTAAGGAGGTGGCCGAAGGTTCAAATCCTTCGCGGGTCACCATTGTTTTAAGTTTTAAAGACGACCCTTTCGTCTAGTGGCCCAGGACTCTGCCCTCTCACGGCAGCAACAGGGGTTCAAATCCCCTAAGGGTCGCCATTGCTGATTAAAGTGAGAGATTGGTTTTGTTTTTATTGTTTTGAGACGAAGTGTTAAGATCGCGTGCAATTCCAAAATCGCGATAATATAACAAGAAGGTTTGTAAAAGTAACAGCTTTATGCAATACTTTATCTAAGGTCGCTTAGCTCAGTTGGTAGAGCGCCACCCTTACAAGGTGGATG
>JAIRSJ010000085.1 GCA_031255525.1 Campylobacteraceae bacterium | reverse complement strand
ATTTTGGTTCATGTGCCGAGCTCCAATCGGCCTTAAATTTAACGTAAAATATAGACGCGCTTTTATCAAGTTTTTTCAAAAAATTTAAAAATTACAGTCAGATTTGCTCCACAAAGTATCTTTTCTTTAATTGCTCATATGATGCGGCAAGCTCATTTCTTATTTCATCAGCTATTTTTTCGCCATCTTTTATTGAAGCAGATATAAATAGATCAAGCTCGTTTAATATTTCAAAAAGACCCTTTTCTATACTTGCAGAGTCATTTTTTTTACCCATCATAGTCTCAAAAAATACAAGTTTTCTTATCATATCGGATAATTTTTCCAACGCAGCGGCTTTGTTTGTATTCTCTAAAAGTTCAAATTGAGACTCTGCTTCTATACCCAATCTCACGGCTCTTATCTTCTTTTGTATCACAGAAGCAAAATTTGAGTAGAGTCTTGGGTCGTTTATTTCGTTTTCATCGTCTAATTTTGTTGTTACATTGTTTATCTGTTTCATCATGATGATTATAACAACAACGGCTACTACGACAGCGGGCAGCAACTGTTCTAACATATATGTTTCCTTTTTTTGGAGCGTTTTATTGTGTTCGCTATTACAAAGATCAAAGATATCCAAATAAGAGTAAAAGTGATAGCTCTTTGATTTGATAAGGGCTCATTATATACAAGTATGGCTAAAGAAAAAGTTATAGTGGGACTTAAGTACTGTATAAATCCTATAGTGCCGAGTTTTATTCTGGAGGCGGCGGATGTAAAAAACAGTAAAGGAACAACGGTAGCAGGTCCTGCCAAAAGCAAAAGAAAAATATCTGAACTAAACGATGCTGTAAGCGCGTCGATACGTGTCAGGTATATAATGTAACATATAGCTGCAGGAGTAAGTAAGGATGTCTCTACGAAAAATCCGGCAAACGATGATACGCCGATCTTTTTTCTGATAAGTCCATAAAGAGCGAAAGTTACGGCAAGTATAAAAGCCGCATATGGGATTTTGCCGAAATTTACGATTTCGAGAATAATGGCAAAAGAGGCTATACCAATGGCGATTTTTTCTAAAAACGAGGATTTTTCCTTTAAAAAAATCATGCCAAATATTATGTTTATGATAGGATTTATAAAATACCCAAGGCTACTCTCCGCAATTTTATTATTGGATATAGTCCATACGTAAGTAAGCCAGTTTGATGATATTAAAATACTTGTTACAAGAAGTGCAAAGACAATTTTTTTACTTGCAAAACATTTTTTGATCTCTTTTGCGCTATGTGAAAAATAGAGCAAAATCAATAAAAGTGCGGCAGACCAAATAATACGGTGTGCAATTAGTTCGGCAGGATTTACATGTTGAAGCGACTTAAAATATACGGGTAAAATTCCCCATAACGAAAAGGCGCATAAGGCGTAAATAATACCGATATTTTTTTGTGAAAACGTGAAATTCAACTTCTTCTCTTTGCGATAATTTGTACTAATGGAATTTTGTTTTTGAAATTAATTATATTATGAAATTCGCTAAAATAACATTATTGATATTCAAAGCTACTTAAACAAACTCCAAAACCATTGCACGCAGCAATTCGAAACTGTAATAAATATGTAAAATTATATCATTTAAGGCTATTTGCGGGTTTAAATTAATATAATTAAAATTTTTATATCTAAGGAACACAAAATGGACAATTGGAATAAAGAATCTTGGAGAGATAAGCCGATTAGGCAGCAGCCAATATATCCTAATATTGAAAAATTAAACAAAGTAGAGTCGGAATTAAAAAAAGCGCCTCCATTGGTTTTTGCGGGTGAAGTTAGAAATCTTGCAAAAAGTTTGGCCGAAGTTACCAGAGGAAAAGCATTTTTATTGCAAGGTGGTGATTGTGCCGAGAGTTTTACTGAGTTTGGCGCTGTGAATATAAGGGATATGTTCAAGGTCATTTTACAAATGGCGATTGTTTTGACATTTGCCGGAGGCTGTCCCGTGGTTAAAGTCGGTCGCATGGGCGGGCAGTTTGCAAAGCCGCGCTCAAATGATTATGAAGAGCTTGATGGGGTAAAGCTGCCAAGTTATCGCGGCGATATTATAAACGATATAGCATTTAACGCAAAAGCCAGAACACCGGAACCAAAAAGAATGCTCAAAGCTTACAACCAATCGGCCGCTACAATGAATCTTTTACGTGCATTTGCAAGGGGAGGATTGGCGGATTTGCGCGAAGTGCATAAGTGGAATCTTGGTTTCATGAAAAATAGCAGACTCGGCGAAAAATATGAGAAATTAGCCGAACAGATTACGCAAACTTTAAATTTTATGGAAGCTTGCGGGATTACTTCAAGAAATACTCCGATGCTGCACGAAACTGAAATTTACACTTCGCATGAAGCGCTTTTGCTAAATTACGAAGAGGCTTTGACTCGTCAGGATAGTTTAACGGGCGACTGGTATGATTGTTCGGCGCACCTGTTATGGATAGGTGATAGAACAAGAGAAGTAGACGGCGCACATGTAGAGTTTTTGCGAGGTGTACACAATCCCATCGGCATAAAAGCAGGACCTCAAATTAAGACTGATGAACTTCTTCGAGCAGTCGATAAATTAAACCCGAATAATAACGCAGGCAGGATAAATATAATTGTGAGAATGGGATATGATAAGATAGAGAGTCTGTTCCCACCGCTTTTAAAAGCTTTCATAAAAGAGGGCAGAGAGATACTTTGGAGCGTAGATCCTATGCACGGTAATACGATAAAAACATCAAATAACTACAAAACAAGAGCGTTTGATAGTATTTTGTCCGAAGTAAACAGCTTTTTTGATATACATAGAAGCGAAGGCACATATGCCGGCGGCGTTCATCTTGAAATGACAGGGCAAGATGTAACCGAATGTGTTGGCGGCGCAAAGGCAATAACTGAAGAGGGATTAAAAAACAGATATGAAACTATGTGCGATCCTAGGTTAAATGCCGATCAAGCATTGGAACTTGCGTTTTTACTGGCGGATAATCTAAAAAAGGCAACAAAAAGGTAGGTTTTGTTTCAGGGGTAATAATTATTTTATCATTAAAAGCGAACGGTTTAATCCGTTTTTTGTTATTTATGTGTGAATGTGTTTATAAGCGTGTTGCAAAGAATGCAAAAATTCATTTCCTTGTCATTTCTGTGCGAGCGTAATTGTTTTTTACGCGAAGCATTTTCGATTTATTGATTTGATAGATGTGTGAGAATTTATTGCTATCTTCCGTCTCTTCGTAAAGTGGAATTTTCGTCATTGCGAACCGATGAAATCGGCGTGATAATCCAGCAATAGAAAATGCTTTAAAATTTCAAATAAATAATTTTATTTTGCCTCTTTTGCAATCTCTTTGGTTTCATCGGAATGATTGACTTCTTTGCCATTATTTTGCAAAAACAGACTTTGACCGGAATACAAAAGATGGATATCCTTTTCCCGACCGATTTTGTTTACTATCTCTTTCATGACTTCACTTTTGTGTTTTAATATTTCGCGGTAAGGAGATACATACCATACACCCATCACTATGCCGTTTCCATGAGCGCTGGGATAAAAAAACACTTTGGGGTATTGAGTCATATTTCTAAGTGTATAGCGGTTCTTCAAAGCGTCGTACTGTTTTTTTGCCATTTCTGTGAATCTACTGGTTATAAGTTCTGCGCTCTCAAGTGCAATTTTTTCAGCTTTTGCTATATTGCTGTCAAATGTCATTCGTATCTCTATCAAATCCAAAATCGTCTTCAAAGATAAATGCGTATAGTTGTAAACCTCTCCCATGATGAGATAATAATTTGGTACAAATATCACACGTCCTGCTTTTTTGTGTTCGGTCAACGCGTCATTTGTTATGTTTTCGTAAAGGGTTAATTTTGTGAGGTTTATATTTATCACATCTCCAATTACAGAGCGTCCGTCTTTTGATATTTTTATTCTATCACCAATTCTAATGGAGTTGCCGGTTACTAACACAAACCATCCGACATAACTCAAAACCCACTCTTTCATAACTACTGTCAATCCCGCACCCACTACACCGAAAACCGCTAAAACTTGGGCGATATTGTCTATGTACGTGAAGGCAAAAATTAAAATCGTGACAATAACAAAGAGAATATTTAAAATCTTTCTTATCATAAAATGTCTTTGCTCATACTCTTCGCTTTTATCATTCTCTCTTTTAAGCTTTAAAAATATTTTCACTGCGTTTAGAAAAATAAAAATCACGATTACGGAAAATAGCACGTAAAGCAGCTTTCTTAACTCTTCGCTTTTAAAGTAGCCGACCTCTTTGTTGTAAAATTCGTACTGTTCAAGAACGCTTTTATAAGTTTTTTCCAGTGTATCAAGCGAGATTTGCAAAAGTTTTTTATCATTTTCAAATGTCAAAATAAGCTCTTTTTGTAAACTTAAAGACTCTTTTTGCGATATTTTTTTACTTTTATCTTCTAATGCGCTGATAATTTCAAGTGCATTTTTATACTCTTTGCGATAATTTTTCATTATGAGGTTTAATTGCTTGATATTTCTTTCAAGCTCATCCGATAAGAGTGAAAAAAGCGATATTTTTGCATTATTTAGCTGTTTTAAAAATGATTCAAAAGGATAGAAAAGCTCATAAAGTGGTTGACGGTTTTCATAGTTGTGCAAATTTAGATTGTTTTGGAGTATGCCGGCCTCCTCTTTCAATCTTGTAACCTCTTCCAAGTTTTTGTTTGCAAGTTCCGCACTTAGTTTTTTTTGCAAAATTTCCAATTCCTGAAAAGAGCGTACATAACTTCTGTATGACCGAAGAGATGAGAGCCAGATATTTTTAGAATCTTGATACTCTTTTTGGATTTTGACGAGACTATTGTGCGTTTCGTTTAAAATAGTGCCATTATCTGCAAAAACAGCAGATATAAAGAGACAAAGTATCCATATTATCTTTCTCACATGTACTCCAAAAAGATAGTTCTATCAGCGCACCATTTAGCTAAAGCTCTATCGTGAGTGATGAGCAAAATCCCACACTCTTTTAGTGTTTCAAGCATATGTTTTAAAACATCAAGTTGTGTGATATTATCGAGCGCAGATGTCGGTTCATCTGCTAAAATAAGTTCTGTTTTTAAGAGTAATGCTCGCATTATAGAGCATCTTTGAAGTTCTCCGCCGCTCAATTTATGGGGTTTTTCAAATAGTAAATTTTCATCAAGAGTCAGTTTTTTGCAAAGCGGCAGATACTCATCTTTTGTCAAATCATTTTTTGCGGCATCTTTAATTTGGGAGATAATTGAGTAAGCGGGATGAAAAGAGGAGTATGGATCTTGATAAATCTGCGATAGTTTTTTGTGCGATATATAACCCTCGTTTGGTTTTAAATTACCACATATAAGCTCAAAAAGAGTACTTTTCCCGGTTCCTGATTTTCCCAAAAGACAAACAAGTTCGCCTTTTTTTACACTGAGTGAAAAGTTTTTATACAAAAAATCATTATTAGGATACGAAAAAGTTAGATTTTTTATATCCAAAACCGTGCTCATGAACGTATCTGTCCCTCACCGTAAATTTTGTATTTATACACTGTAAGCTCGTTTATGCCCATAGGTCCTCTTGCATGCAATTTGTTTGTACTGATACCCACTTCAGCACCAAAGCCAAACTCTCCGCCGTCCGTAAAACGGCTTGAAGCATTGACATAAAGACACGCAGCGTCAATATCTTGCATAAATTTTTCCGCTTTTGTGTGGTTTTCGGTAATTATGACTTCAGAGTGTGAGGAGCCGTATTTTGCTATATGCTCTATCGCCTCTTCCAAGTCATTGACTATTTTTATGCACAAAATGTTGTCAAGATATTCGCGTCCGTAATCGTCATCTGTCGCATTTTTTACTTTTATGATTTTAGCAGTATTTTCGCAGCCTCTAAGTTCGGTTCCCATCTGTGTAAACGCA
>JAIRSJ010000074.1 GCA_031255525.1 Campylobacteraceae bacterium | reverse complement strand
AGCTCTTGTTTTTAGAGTTTTTTCATCTTTAGAAATTGAGCAATTTTAACCAAAAGATGATAAAATCGTAATAAATTTTTTTAAACGATATCATAAGGGCTTTTAAAAAATATGAGCTTAAAGTTGAAAATTGTGTTAACGGGCGGCATAGCCGTTGGCAAAAGTAGTGTTGCCAAAATACTTAAAGAATACGGATTTTTTATCATAGACGCAGATGATATAGCGCATAAAGCGTTAACAGATAATATCGACAAAATTATTAAATTTTTCGGCAAAGAGTATGTCATGAATGGCGTTGTAGATAGAAAAAAGCTCGGCGAATTAATTTTTGCCGACAAAGTAAAAAAAGAGCTTTTAGAATCTATTTTACATAAAAACATTTATGAAAAGATAGCAAAAGAGGCTAAAATGCTTGAAGAGTCCAAAAAACCATACGTCGCTGATATACCGCTTTTTTTTGAAAAAGAGAATGTATACAAGGCCGATTTGATAGTAGTTGTTTACGCCTCGAAGGAGCAGCAGTTGGCAAGGCTTATGACACATGTAAATCTAAGTGAAAAAGAGGCCGAAAACAGACTTAAAGCGCAAATAGACATAGAGATAAAAAAGCAAAAAGCGGATATTGTTGTGGATAATTCGAAAGATTTGGCGCATTTGCGAAGAGAGACGGAAAAGTTAGTGAAGATTTTAAGGGAAAAATATGCAGGTTGAAAAATATAGTGCGAATGGAAATGATTTTATTGTATTTCATGCTGACGAGAAAAAAGAGCGCAGTGGATTGGCAAAGATAATTTGTGACAGACACGAAGGCGTAGGTGCGGACGGACTGATAGTCATACTTCCCTCGAAAGAGTATGATTTTGAATGGCAGTTTTACAACTCAGACGGTAGCGAAGCTTCAATGTGCGGCAATGGTTCAAGAGCGTGCGCACTTTACGCTTTTAATAATAAACTTGCCAATGAGCAAATGAGGTTTTTGACCGAAGCCGGAGTGATAAACGCGCATGTAGATAAAAACATGGTGGAAGTCGAACTTACAACACCAAAAAAGATAAGAGAACCTTTTGAGGATATGGGATTCGTGTGGCATCATTACAATACCGGAGTCGAACATTTGGTAACTATTGTTAATGATATAAATAAGTTTGATTTTGCAATTGCGCGCAAAATGCGCTATAATTATAACTCAAACGTCAATTTCATAACGATTTTAGAGCATAATGTATTGCTTGTGCGTACGTATGAGCGCGGAGTTGAAGAGGAGACTCTGGCTTGCGGTACGGGTATGGCGGCCAGTTTTTGTGCGGCTTTAGATTTGAAAAAAGTAGACCATTTCGTAAAAGTCATACCAAAAAGTAGAGACGAATTGTTTTTGCGATATGAAAATGGCGGCATCTTCTTCAAAGGCGAAGTAAGATATACATTTAAAGCGGATTTGAGCAAGGAGTTAAGTGAAGTTTTTAGCTAATTTATTATTATGTGCAATTTTTTTGTCAAGCATTAAAGCCGATACTTTTACGGAAGACTTTTTTAAAATAACAAGCTCGGTGTTGAAAAAGCAAGAATTTATCAAACGAATGATTCCTCTTGTAAAACGAGCAAATGAGAATGTCTTGATCGAACGAAAAATAGTTGATGAATTTTTTGCCGAGTTTAAAAAAAGTAAAAATCTTGGAAATATCGACCCTAACATTGTAGAGCAGATGAGAGTTATGGCCAAAAAGTACTACATTAAATCAATCACAAATGAAAAAGTATTTAAAGCCAAAGTAGCACCTGTGCCGCTTTCCCTTGCTATTACTCAAGCAGCAATAGAGACAGGCTGGGGCAAAAGTCGCTTTTTCAAAGAAGCTAAAAATGCATTTGGAGAGTGGACGTACAGCAAAACAAGCGGGCTTGTTCCAAGCGACAGAGAAGATGGGAAAACTCATAAGATAAAAGTTTTTAAAAGTGTCCAAGATTCTGTTGATTCGTACGTGCTTAATCTAAATAGACACAATGCCTACTCTGATTTTAGAAACTTAAGATTGGTTTTGGGCGAAGAATTTAGCGGTATAGCAGCAACTTCTAAAATGTCAAATTATTCGCAGACGAGAGAAGAGTATGTGAAACTTTTACGAAATGTGATGATTAGCAATAAGTTGACGGAGTACGACACTATCGATGTTTCATCACCAATCGAAATAGCATCGGCAACATCGCCTCTGACTGCTTCTATCTAAACTACATTAAAATTTTCTACGTGTAAGCCGAATTTAATGTCGGCTTATAAAATTTGAATACAAAAATTTGCTGCACTATCTTTTCGGAGAAATCAAAATAAATGTTATTTTAAAATATTTTATTTAGTTAAATTTTGTTTTTTTAATGTCCATATTCGGGTTTAATGATTTTTCTCTTCTCTGGTTTTATGTTTTGGTGTCTTTTTAGCGCACTTTCATATTTTTTCCACATAGAATTTTTGTTTTTTGCAAACCACTCATAAGTTACAGGCTTACTTTCATACCACATACAATCTTCCAAATCATTTTTAAACTCTTTTGAATCAAAATATGCCCGTTCATATCCCCATAAAGAGTTGTTTGTTGTTCCAAGTGTTGCAAACGGGTCTTTTTTATCATTTTCACTACTTAGTCTTGCGCCGTTTTTTACAGGCTCAAACTCAAATCTCGCTTTTGCAAATCCCATGTAGGGTTCAATGTATGAATAGTATGTTTTGCCTCCCTCAAAATCAGCTTCAAGCAAATTACTGCTCTCTCCTCCGACAACAAAAAAGTGTTTTCCTGAAGTTGTTTTGTAAAAGACTTTTGTTTTAGCGGATATTATAGCCACAAATTTTAAGTTATTATCTACAAACTCTGCAATCGGGGCTTGAATAGCGCCACCTAAAATTGTCGGTCTTAAAAATATTATAGCCGATTCGTTTTGTGCAAGTTTCATATCTGATTCGCTTAAATTAACAGACTGCATATGGTTGCTTGTGCATCCATCTAAAAATAACATTGCCACCAAAATACCTGTATAAAAGCTATACCTTTTCATGTATCTCCTCCTTTATCAAAATTTATAGTTAGCCCCGATAAAAAATCCCACATCTGTCTGGTCTTGTTTTGCTTTGGTAGTGGAGCTGTTTTTGAAAGCCGCTTCGTCATAAGAGTATGCGTCTATTTTAACTCCAAACTCAAGCTCCATGTTATTGTTTATATTATAAATGTTTCCCAATTTTACACCTACAACTATTCCTGAAAATGGTATATCCTCTTTCATCGTAGTAAATCCGGAAGTTATTGTCTCAATCGCATGTGTTTTTGCGCTTCCTGCATGAATATCAAGAAGAAATCTCTTGTTTTCGCTGATCTTTGGTGTAAATCCGTAACCAACTACTACGGCTTTTGCTGCTCGCCTTTTATATAAACGCTGCTTCCCTGCACTTCATGCTCTCTTTTTCCTCCATTATTATATGCTAGGTATGCTCTGTGGTTAGGAGAAAAAATATAGCCGATTTTTACTTTGCCATTTAGCGAACTTTCACCACTTTTTAAAGAAACAGTATGCCTGTAAAGCCCAAATATGCCGTTAAAAGTGGTCTCAAAGTCTATCGCACTGCGTAACATATCCCAATTCTACACCGATAAATATTCCGCTGTTTTCATCGGCCAAAATAGGAGTATTAGATACTCCAAACAATCCAGTTAAAACCAATGATTTAACAAGCAGTATCTTTTTCAAAATCTCCTCCTGAAGTTTTTAACTTGTTATAGCAAGTTGATAGGAAATTATATTTGATTTAGACCTACAAATAACTTGTTACAACAAGGCAATATTTGAAAAATATAGAAAATTTTCCTGAAAATTTCATAGAAGAGAATTATAAGAAAATCGGCAGAAATGTTGCGGCAATACGTAAAGCCGAAGGTATTTCGCAGTTAAAGCTTGCGTTGGCTATCGGGCATTCGTCTGTAAGTATTGTTTCTTGCGCTGAAATTTGCCATAACAATACACATTTTAATATTGAGCATTTGATTAAAATCGCTTATGTTTTAGATGTAGATATTTGCGAGTTTTTTAAAGACTAATTTTTTGTAAGTTTACAGTCCTGCGTTTTTCATCTGTTCCGCTTGAAAATGTGCTATCAAAGGATCTATTACTTCGTCGAACAGTCCGTTTTCCATGATGATATCAAGTCTATAAAGTGTAAGAGAAGCTCTATGGTCGCTTATGCGGTTTTGCGGGAAGTTATAAGTTCTTATCCTTTCGCTTCTATCACCCGAACCGACTTGTGATTTTCTTTCACTCATCTCTTTTTTTAAACGCTCTTCTTCTTGCATCTCATAAAGTCTTGCCATTAAAACTTTCATAGCGGCATTTTTGTTCTTGTGCTGAGATTTACCGTCTTGATTGACAACAACGATACCACTTGGAATATGTGTGATTCTAACGGCGCTATCGGTTGTATTCACAGATTGTCCGCCATGACCGGAACTTCTCATAACATCAATTTTCAAATCATTCGGATTTATCTGTATATCGACCTCATCAACTTCGGGCATTACAGCAACGGTAACAGCTGATGTGTGAACTCTTCCTTGAGATTCTGTTTGAGGTACTCTTTGAACTCTATGCGTGCCACCCTCGTGTTTTAAGCGACTGTATGCACCCTTACCTTGTATCAGAGCGATAATCTCTTTAAAACCACCCAGAATACCCTCACTTTGACTTACTATTTCGACTTTCCATTTTTTACTCTCTGCATATCTTGCATATGCTTTGAAAAGGTCTGCCACAAATAGCGCAGCTTCGTCACCACCCGTACCTGCTCTGATTTCAAGAAATATATTTTTGTCATCGTTCGGATCTTTAGGGAGAAGTAGAATTTTTATCTCGCTTTCGAGTATCTCTATATTACGTTCAAGATTTTTCAATTCCTCTTTTGCAAGCTCTCCCAATTCCGGATCTTCAAGCAAAGTCCTGTTTTCTTCAATGCTGTCACATATTTTAATATAACTGTCGGCTTTTTCGTAAATCTCTTCAAGTGAAGCCTGCTCTTTTGATAGTTCAGCCATTTTTTTTATGTCCGAAGACGCATTAATATCAGATAAAAGTGATGAAATCTCGCTATAGCGGTTGATAAATGGTAATAGTTTGTTTTTTAACATAAAGAGAGCAAAACCGCTTAAGCGGTTTTGGTTTTTAAAGAGTTGACAAGTTTAGCAAGTCTGCTTACTTTTCTTGCCGCCGTATTTTTTGTTAGGATACCTTTGCCGACATAAGAGTGAATATCTTTGTTAGCTGCCGCAAATGCCTTATTTGCAGCTTCAGCATCATTTGTGCTAACAGCTGTTAGTACGTTTTTAGTTAGATTTTTAATACGAGTTTTGTAAAATCTGTTTCTCTCGGTTCTGACTTTCGTCTGTCTTGCACGTTTTTCCGAGGACTTGTGATTTGCCATAGTAAAATGCCTTTTTCAAAAATTTAGTGTTGGATTATACAGAATTACATATTAGATGAAACTTAATTTAAGTAAAATTTAATAGATCTGTGCTTTTTATAATTATAAGAAATTTACTGTTTGTTTGTTACAATACGAAATTGTTTTCACATGCGAGTTTAAAGGTTGGTTATGAAACTATTCGGAACAGATGGAGTAAGAGGTAAGGCTGGCGAGAAATTGAGCGCTGCTATGGCTATGAGACTTGCTATGGCTGCGGGAATATTTTTTAGAAAACATTCGCTGACAAATAAGATTTTGGTCGGCAAAGATACGAGAAAAAGCGGTTACATGATAGAAAATGCCATAGTTTCAGGACTTACCGCAGTAGGGTACAATGTCATACAAATAGGTCCCATGCCAACGCCGGCAATTGCATTTTTGACCGAGGATATGAGATGCGATGCGGGGATAATGATAAGCGCGTCTCATAACAGCTATTTTGATAATGGCATCAAGTTTTTCGACCATGCAGGATATAAACTTGATATTAGAGATGAAGAGAAAATAGAAAAAATCTATTTTAATCAAGAGTTGATAGAACAAAATCAAAAAGTAGAACTTGATATAGGCACTTCAAAACGTATTGATGATGTAATAGGACGCTACATAGTTCATATCAAAAATTCATTTCCACAGAATCTGACGCTAAGAGGTATGCGAATCGTGCTTGATGTGGCGAACGGCGCAGCGTACAAAGTTGCCCCTACGATTTTCAGCGAGCTTGGAGCCGATGTTTTCGTGATAAACGATGAACCAAACGGAAGCAATATAAATCTTTCTTGCGGTGCGTTGCATCCGCAAAAACTTGGTGAAGAGGTTGTGAAATTTCGCGCTGACATCGGTTTTGCGTTTGATGGAGATGCCGATAGGCTTGTTGTGGTAAATGAAAAAGGCAAAACAGTGGAGGGCGATAAGCTTTTGGGTGTTTTGGCAAGCTATTTGAAAACAAGCTCTTTATTAAAGAGCAATTATGTGGTTGCAACCGATATGAGCAATCAGGCTTTAGAGGATTTTTTTAAAACTAAAAATATTAAACTAGCACGCTGCGATGTAGGCGATAAATATGTTCTTGAAAAGTTAAAAGAGCTCGGTTCAAATTTCGGTGGTGAGCAGAGCGGACATATTATTTTTTCCGATTTTGCCAAAACAGGCGACGCGCTCGTGGCCGCTCTTCAAGTGATGGCATATCTTCTGACAAAGCAAAAAGAGGCTGTCAGCAATAGCTTAAATCCTTTTGAACTATATCCGCAAAGGCTTATAAATTTACATATAAACGAAAAAACACCGCTTGAAAATATAAATGGTTATAAAGAGTTTCGTGATAAATTAAAAGTTCAAAATATAAGGTCGCTTATCAGGTATTCCGGTACTGAGAATCTGTTGCGGATTTTGCTTGAAGCAAAAGATGAAAAATTATTGCATGAAGTGGCATTGGAGAGTGAAAAGTTTTTTAAAAGAGCGTTAAATGGCTAAAACTTCGGGATTAGCTCTTGTTTTCGCAATTTTTGTCTTTGTGTTTGACCAATATATCAAATCCCTATTTTTAAATGGGTTTATTTGGCATAGCGACATAATCTCTTTGTATCTTGTTATCAATAAAGGCGTTGCTTTTTCTATGTTTGCGTTTTTGGGAGAGAGTTTAAAATACATACAAATAGCTCTTGTGTTGATACTTTTGGTATTTGTGTATTGCGAAAAAGAGTTTCTTACAAGAAATTGTATAGCTGTGGGTATACTTTTTGGCGCAGGATGCAGCAATATATCAGATAGATTTTTTCAAGGCGGAGTTGTAGATTATATAGCATGGCATTACGGATTTGAATTTGCCGTATTTAATTTCGCCGATGTGATGATAAATTTTGCCGTATTTTTGATAATTTTAAATATGATTTTTGGCAAAAAAAAGAAAACAGATTGTTAGTTTGTGCCGAAAAAGTATCCGCACGCTATATATATTAAGTATATCAAATAACCGATACTGCCGTAAACCGCTACATGCAAACAAAGTGTGGCAAGATATGTTAGTAGCTTTGTTATCGCGGTATTTTTTGTCGATGAAAAATCATAGCAGTAAAGAAATATCAAAATAGTAAAGATCGAGATTGTTAGTGGAGTTGCTTCGAGAAACAAAGCGGGAATTAGCAGTAAAAGGAGCGGAAGCGCCCAGATGACAGAGATAAAAATAGCTGAAATCGCAAAAACGACAAAAACAAATTCTATCAAGTTATCTATTATAGGCAATCTTTACTCCGCAGCATTGTCAGTCTCTTTTTTTGAAGTGTTCATATGAGACTGAATATTTTTAAGTTTAGTTTCGTAGTTAAATATCAACCAACTTATCCAAAATATTATCGGATAAATTGCTATGGGAAAAAAATATAAAATCAAAACACAGATTGCACATTTGGACAAAGTTTTTACTACGGTTTTATCAGGTACTGTGTTGTAGCAATTTCTCAAAAACATCTTTTTGTATGCTCCAAATTCGGCAATTTTCTGGCGGACAGAGAGGGATTCGAACCCTCGAAGCCCGATTAAGACTTGCACCCTTAGCAGGGGTGTGGTTTCAACCAACTCACCCATCTGTCCAAAAAATAAAGCAGGATTTGGATTATATATAAGTGTTAATAATATTAGGCTTAAATTTTTATACGGCCATATTTTATTTTTAAAACAGCCAATTTTTGGGATTTTGAAAAGTTTTTTCAAGGTATATAATAAAACATGAATTTTATTTGTCATTATTTGCTTTTGATTTTGTCGGAAATTTAAAAGATTTAGAACAAGCGTTTCTATTTTTAAAGAGTGGATTAAAAAAATTTACGATTGGTGTTCTAATATCACAAATTTGTCCAAAATACAGCATAAAACAGCTTTGTAATTACCAATAAACTGCCTTTTTGAATATCTTATTTTATCCGAAATGATATTATATTTGGTACTTTTTGATTTTTCACAACTCTTATAAAAAATACAATAATGATTGATATAAATTTTTGATTAAGAAAGGATTTTAAAGACAAATAAAAGATTTCGTAAGATATAATCCTTCCTTTTGAGATGTTTTTGCGCGATAGAGCATTAGAAGGTTTTTTACAAAAGCGAATGAACTTTTGCAAAAACAAGCTTTATGGTTTATTTTCTGCAAATTAAAAACGGTCGCGTAGCTCAGTTGGTAGAGCACTACCTTGACATGGTAGTGGTCGAAGGTTCAAGTCCTTTCGTGGCCACCATTTTTATGTATATGTACGGGTTTTATGCTTTGAAAAAAGTTATGAAATTGGTTTGAAATTTTATGTTCTTCCGTTGGTTTGGAAGTTCGTCAGGTCAAAGGAAATTTATAATAATGAGAGAAGATATTTTAGCTTACAGAGTCGACAACATCACAATAGACACACAAACAGCTCAGCAAAAACCGCAAAATGCCAAAGACATATATTTTGATAATTCAACTTATGC
>JAIRSJ010000051.1 GCA_031255525.1 Campylobacteraceae bacterium | reverse complement strand
ATATTAACCATCCTTACAATCAGTTATAAAAAATACTGAAAAGTTAAAATTATTTTATCAGGATAGCAATAAAAGTAGAATTAATTTTAAAAAAATAATGTATAATTATTCAGTGTAATAAATTTTAAGGATATCTATTATGAATAAATTTTTAAAAAATTTGACAATCCTTTTAGCCTGTTCTACTTTTTTGTATGCAGATGCAATTTATGTGGACGGCAATATTACCGAGAATATACAAGATGTTGATTTTTTAAACCACGATGCGGATAATGGCGGAGCAATATATGTTTACGGCAGTTTTTTGGGCAATATATCAAACTCCGGCTTTACAAACAATCATGCAAATAATTACGGAGGAGCTATTGCCGTAGCAAATAGATTTTCAGGCACGATATCAAATTCAAGATTTGCGAGCAATAGCGTATCGGGCGATATGTTTGGAGGAGGAGCTATTCTCTCGGCTATATTTTCGGGTAATATAACAAACTCTCTGTTTTCCGATAACAGAGCTTATAACGGTGGCTCGATATATGCCGAAGAATTTTATGGAACTATCAAAGATACAAATTTTACAAATAATGTAGCAAGAAACAGGGGTGGAGGTATATATATACATGGCAGCATGAATATGACGCTACACTCTACAAATCATATGATTTTTATGGGCAATAGAGATTCGAGCGGTTCAAATGCCATATACTATAACGGTTATGGAGGTTATGATGACGGTATTTTAAATATTATTACCGAAAACGGTTCAATAATGGAGTTTCGAGATGCTATATCCGATTACGGAGAAGACGAGAACGGAAAACTTTTTGTTGAAAAAAACGGCAACGGTACGCTAATATACAGCACTGCAATGACATACAGGGGCAGTACCGATATAAACGAAGGTACTTTGTTGCTCAAAAATGCAGGAAATGTTACAGGCATTGTAAATATAGCCGACAACGCTACACTCTCTATTGATAAAACCGCCAACGAATATACTCTTGGCTCAAATGTGAATATACACGGCGGAACTTTAGATATTAACCTCAACGACATAAATCGTCTGTTTTCATTTGCAAATCGTACTATGCAACAAAATTTTATAGGAACTCTAAATCTTACAAATGCATTTTACTATTTATTACAAGACAATAATTATAAAATTGCGCTGAACAGCAACTCTCGCGCTATTCTCAACCAAAATAATGCTACCATAAAAAACATCAGTTTAAACGGCGGCTTATTAGATCTATCTTATACTATACGCGATATGAACATTGCGCCCATCTTGAGGATAGATAATTTTATCATTGAAAATGATAGCGTTATAAATTTTTATACAGATTTTAGAAACTATGAAACAAATTTAACCAATAATCAAAATTTATACGACATAGCAAGCAGCAATCAAACACTATATCAAATTATAAATGCAACAAATGGCATACAGGGAGATAAAAGCAAGGTTGAATTAATCAATGTATCACTTTATAATTATATTATCAGTAATATCATTCAAAATGGCATTAAAGCAGGCGAAGCATTTGTAGATGTTGCAGGCACTTTGGAAGATAATGGCGCATATGCGAAACTTGGAAATGTCACAAAAATCAAATCTTTGACAAATGTAATATTTGACAGCAATGACGTGTCAAACGATAGACTTGATGTCATTTTCACCGGCAACGGAAATTTCACATTTGACGGCAACCATTCTGTTTTTATAGGCAATAATGCAAGCGACTACACAGGAGCTACATTTTTGGTAAACAGTGCAAATGTAACGGCGATAAGCAATAATACTTTTGGAAAAACAAACTATCTTGTGCTTGAAAACAGTACGATTTTTGATCTGAATTCATATTCGCAAACCGTAAACGGCAAACTTGAGAATAATGGAAGTATTTATTTTACCAACAATGCAACGCTTAGCATACAAGGCGGCCACTCCTTTGGTGATAATTCTTTGAGCGGAGATGGAATATTAATCGTAAACGGTGATTTTTTAGTTGACGGAAGCAATACAAATCTACATTCAACTATAGTTTTAAATAATGGAACAACTACCGTGAAGCAGACAGATTCATTCGGCACTATTGAAAATTTAACATTTAACGGAGGCGGATTAAATCTTGAGGCTTTTACTATCTCTGCGCCTTTTGAGCCCGTTTTAACAGCAAATAACATAAATATTGGTAACGGCGGCGGCATAATAACGGTAAATTCGGACTTAACGCATCTGGCAAATAATGTAACATATGGCTTAAATTTTTATGATTATGGCGAACTTCACAATGCTTATAAAATTATCGGTTCCATAAACGAAATAAGTGGCGCAAAAACTCAGCTTAATATAACAAATATTGCGGGACAAACATCGACTGATATTATACAAAGTAACGACATTGTCGGTAAAGCTGTTTTTGGCAATGTAGCTTCGATACAAAATGACGGCATATATATAGGTTTTGGATTGAGAGAAATTGTCTCATTTTCAAATGTGGAATTTAATACTTCAGGTGCATCAAATAACATCTTAAATGCTGTTCTATCAGGCAGTGGAAATATGACATTTAGCGGCAATGATGGCGTCTATATGGGTAATATTGCATCCAATTATACAGGTTCAACATCACTTAAAAACGGCGCAAATATGACGGCAATAAGTAATAATATTTTTGGAAATACAAACCATCTTATGCTCGAAAATAGTACGATTTTGAATCTAAATTCATATTCGCAAATAATTTATGGCAAATTGCACAATAACGGCACAATAGATTTTGGAGACTATGCATTTTTGGAATTTAACGGTGGCCACTCTTTAGGCAATAACTCTTTAAGGGGATATGGAAATATTGTTATAAACGGCGATTTTAATATTGAAGGCGAAAATAACAATCTCAATCTATATGCATCAATTAATAACGGAATAACGACTATGTCGTCTGCAAATTCTTTGGGAAAATATGGTTATATATCGCTCGAACGGGATGCGAGTTTGGTAATAAACTCCGATGTCGATGAAATATTCATGAACTATATAGACGGATACTATAACACTTCATTAGTTAAAATCGGTAATGGCTCTTTAAGACTTGATGAATATATCAATGTCGGACTGCTCAACATTGTTGAGGGCTCTTTAGTTATGGATATCGGCAATTTTTACGGTGACATAAATATAGATTCCAATGCTAATTTAATATTTGATAATAGTTGGAATTCAGGTTTTTATAATCAATTTTCCGGGAACGGCAGTGTCGCTCAATTTGGTGATTATACTTTGAGTATATATGAAAATAATCCATATTTTACAGGTTCTTATATTATCCATGAAGGCATTCTGAGAGCACATTCTTTTGATAGCTTATCAAATGCGGATAGTATAACCATAGCGCGTAATGCAGCCTACCGGATAGAATCAGATAAAAATGAAAATTTATCTAATAAAATCATTGGCGAAGGCACTTTGTATGTAGACTTGAGCGATGAGGATAACAATCTTACTCTTATCAATACAAATGTGTTTCAAAATTTTAACGGCTCCATAGAACTCTCAAACGCAAGATACAATCTATTTGCAGACAATAATTATTCACTTGTACTCAATCATGGTTCATCTGCCATTGTAAACGAAAGCAATTCAACACTGAAAGATTTGACATTTGACGGTGGTGCGCTAAATCTTAATATAAACACTATACCGCTCCCTTTACAAATAATGCTAAGTGTTGAAAACTTAAATATTAACGGTAATGGCGGAAGCGTGATAATAGAAGCTGATTTGAACTCATTGGTAAGCGATATAAATCAAAATTCCAATCTATATGATTATGGTCTTTCCATCAATAAACAAAAAATAGTAAATGTAACAAATAATGTTACCGGAATTGGAACACAAATATCAATTGATGGACTTGGCAATGAGGATTTTGCATATGAAAACATTACGCAAGACAACGATATAGTCGGCAAAGCGGTTTTTGGAGTGATAGCAACAACAGAAAATGACGGTATCTATTTAGGATTTGGTTTGGAAGAGATCGAAAGTTTTGAAAATAAAACTATTGAGTTAAACTCATCATCTGCAACAAACTTTATCTTAAATGCAAAACTTACCGGAGATGGCGGATTTGACTTCAACGGCAATAACCCGACTTTTATCGGCAATGCAATAAATAATTATACGGGAACAACTTCATTAAAAAGAGATGCTAATATCACCGCTCTTAGTCATAATGCTTTTGGATATACCAACCTTTTATCTCTCGAATACGGTACGGTATTTAATTTAGGAGCGTATCATCAATTCGTAAATGGCGGATTAAATAATAATGCGACTATAAATATAAATAACGGGCAACTGGTAATTGACGGATCGACAATCAACAACGGTGCCATAAATCTTAACGATTATAGCGAAGTGTATTTTATCGGCGGCGGCATATCAACCGGAAATGATACGTTAAGCGGCGGCGGATGGATAGAATTTTATGATGATTTTGAGATAAAAGGAATCAATAAAAATCTTACTGCCGATACATATGTTGGCGATGCCGTATTGAAATTAAGCAATGCCGCAAGTTTAGGAGATAACGGTACGATATATCTTGGTTACGACAGCTCTGCAATCAACATAGATATAACAGATGATGAAACTATAAATAAAGGCATATACGGGCAAGGAAAACTCATCAAAGATGGGAACGGCTCTTTAAGAATTAATACGCCGTTTGACTTTACGGTAATAACAATGGCTGATATTGTGAACGGTACGTTGATTATTGATGCAAGTAAATTTTATGGGGATGTAAATATTTCCCAAGATGCGAATCTTGTTATTGACAATACTCAAGACACAATATTTTATAATGAGCTAAAAGGCAACGGCAATATTACTCAACTTGGGAATAGGCTATTTGTTATAAATTCTAATAATCCGTTTTTTAACGGAGTATATACAGTAGATGGCAGTACACTCATTATAGGCAGCGATAGTTACAATACGGATGCTTCTCTTGGCGGAAATGTTGAAGCAAACAATGCCCTGCTTCATACATTCGGCAATGTAGACGGCAACATATCTTTAAACAACTCTTCTTGGCAGCTCAATCGAGATTTTCACACAAAAACATTAACCTTGACCAACAATTCAAATGTATTTATCAACAACGCCGCAAATTTTATGTCTTTGGAAATTGACAACTTAGAAGGAGACAGCGGTAATTTTTATCAGAGAATTCAACTGCAACAATTTGGCAACAACGTAGTAAACAACGGTGATTTGCTTATTATTAACAACAGTTCAAGGGGAGATCACGTAATACACTTTAATGATAACAATTCAGGCAAACTAACAGCACCTTATGAGGAAAATATTCTTATTGTCAAACAAAATAATCCAAATGGAAACTATGAGGCAAATTTCACCGGCGCAATTGATCTTGGAGCGAACACTTATACGCTTACCAAGTCCGATACAAACAACAGTTTTTATCTCAAATCAAACGGTTGCGCATCTTATGCCTGCGCTTCGCTCTCTTTTCCGAATATAAACTATATACTTAACTACATAACAGCTGAAACGCTTATTCAAAGAATGGGCGAAGTTGATATTAAAAGAGCTGAGAAAGACGATATTTGGGTAAAAACATATTTTGGCGAATCAAATTCGTTTGAAAGTTACTTTGATATAGATAAAATCAAATACTATGGTTTCACGCTTGGTGCGGACAGAATGTACGAAACAGATATAAACAATATATTTTTCGGATTTACTGTTGGTTTTAACGAAGCTTATACGGAATATAAAACAGGCGATGCCGACAGTCGTCATTACAGCGCCGGTATATATGGCACTTTTAAGTATGATGATGGTTTTTATATAGATATACTCACAAAATACCAAAAAAACAAAAATAGTTTTAACACAAAAACATCGAACGGTTTTATTGTAGACGGTGACGGAAACAGCGATGGCGTTTTGATATCGGTTGAGAGCGGAAAAAGATATGCGCTCGGTAAATATTTTATTGAACCGCAAATACAATCTTCTTATTTTCATCATAACGGATTTATCATAAATTCTTCAAATGGTCTCAAAACGCAGATAGATAGCTTTGAATCCATAAGAACAAGAATAGGCACATTGTTGGGTTATAAATTGCAGCAACAAACGGATATTTATCTTAAAGCCGGTTATATGAAAGAGTTTAAAGGCTCATACGAATATTCATTTAATGACAGTGAGAAACAAACATACACGGTAAATTGGAGCTTTTTTGATAGTGCGCTCGGTATTATCTTAAACCACAAAAATAACCATTTCTATCTTGAAGGCACATATCAAGACGGTAATGCTTTTAAAAATATAAAATTAAATGCGGGGTATAGATATGAATTTTAAAAATTTTTCGTGCATATCGCACTATACAATCAAAATATTATTAGCCATTGCAATAATTTCGCTTCTTGCAGGTTGCAATAGCACAAAAGACGATAACAATAATGCGATAAGCACTGATAATAGCACCGTAAACACAGGCAATAACACTACAAACGACAATAGTTCAAATGAGGGCGGCAATACCGGCGAAGGATGGAATAATAATACAAATATACCGGATAATCCATATATAAATGACGACAATTATTCTGTCATTTGGAATAATTCGCAAGGTTTTATGAGCGGTACATTGGCAAATGCAAATATAAAAATATATGATATTGAAAATTACAATTTTGCCACAAATAGCGGCTTGGATTATATATACTCAGCAAATACGACAGATGGCTCGACAATAACTGCTTCTGGCATCATACCAATAGTTGATACGCTAAAAGATGAAAAAATGTATGTGGTTGAACTTAGTAACGGCAAAGACATGATGATAGAAAACAACGAGATAAGTGCCGATAATTTTATACTCAATAATGGAACTATCAGACTTATAATGAGTGGCTTCGAGTTAAAAAATACCGGATTTAAAGTTAATATTTTTACAGACTTGACATACCATATAGCAAAAGAGACACATGACCCGGTTGACATATCGTCCTTTATCGCCAAAAGTGATGAAGTCGCCGAATGTCTTTTGGAAAAAGACATAAATTACGACGGTGTGATAAATACATTGGATATAATCTCTTGGATACCTACCGTCCACAAAGAATCTTTAAACCATAACTATACATTATATTATGAAGCAATTATAAGCAAACTATACAATAATGTCGGCATTTATGAAGAAGCTATAGCTCTTTATAAAACGCCTATATTTTCAAAAGATATCATATATTTCAGAGAAGATACAACTATAAACTCAACTATAGGCAAACTATCTTTTGTGTGCGGTTTTGATTTTGCAAATTATGACATTATCGGCAGCAATTCAGAATATTTCGCAGTAGATGAAAACAAAAATATCAAACTTACCGCCACTCCCGCATCTGCAGGAATTTATGAAGTTGAAGTAACTCTAAGCAATAACAACAACGAGTATATAACTACAAACCTGACTATAGAAATGATAAAAGGCGATGCTCCCACACTGATAAACAGTAATTTTATAAATATAATTCCGGATAACATAGAGCATGGCTATGAACTGGGCAGAGCTGCATATATCAATAGCCAAACTCCCATTACAAGCGTATATATCGAGGGGTTTGGATCTGAAAATTTTGATATAGATAAAAACGGATACATCTCTATAGCACAAAATCACAATGTAAAACGAGAAGACGGCGTATATAATCTTCAAATATTTGCATCAAATGACTATGGTGTAAGTTTGCCGATTATGATAAATATAAGAGTATATACGCTAAGCGAATTATCGCCGAAATTGAAAGATACTTATATAGATATAAATGGTATCGATATGTTTGTCGGCAAAACAATCGGCACAATCAATCAAAATATCAGTGTTTTTTGTCCTGTTGACGCATTTGTATTGAATGACACAGCAACATTTGGAATATATCAGAATGGCAATGTATATATTGATACCATACCAACTCAGGAAAACTATACTCTAAGCGTATATTCTCAAAGTAAATGCGGCAATAGCAACAAGATATCATTAATTGTTGATAGAGGAAACAAAGTACTATGCGATATAAGCACATATTACGCCAAAGGCGCAACTCTTTCAAACGATAATAAAATAATATATATAGCAGACGGACGCAGCGGATTAAAGATAATAAATATAACCGATTCGGCAAATCCGTATATTGTAAGTTCCGTTGATACTTATGATGCAAATCATATAGTGCTCTCGGCAGACAATAAAATAGCATTTATGGCTGATGGAAGATATGGATTGAAAGTTATTGATATAAGTAATTCATCAAATCCGATTATCATCGGTTCGATTCAGACAATTTACGCACAAAAAATTATATTATCACACGATAACACAAAAGCTTATATCGCTGATGGAAGCGGCGGACTAAAAATAATCAATATCACAAATCCATCAAATCCAACCCTTATATCATCAATAGATACATATAGCATTTACGATATAGCGTTGTCCAAAGACGGTACAAAAATCTATGCGGCAAGCGGATTTAGCGGATTGAGGACAATAGACGTCAGTATTTCTGCAAACCCTGTTTATGTAAATTCACTCAAGACCACGTATGCAAGGGGTGTTACTGTTATATCAGATAGTGTAATCTATATAGCCGACAGCAGTGATGGTTTAAAAATCGTAGATGTCTCGGATGCAGCAAATTCAAACATAACAGGCTCACTTAAAACGTCTAACGCATATAAAGTTGCGATATCGCCAAACAACCAAAAAGTATTTTTGGCAGATGGCGGCGGCGGATTAAAGACAATAGATGCGAGTGATTCCGTACAGCCATATCTTATAGCTTCAATATCTATGTCTGATGCTCGCGATGTAATAATTTCAAAAGACGGAACAAAAGTAATAGTTGTCGATAGTTCGGGCGGATTGAAAATAATTGAAATTTAAGTCGGTATGTCTTGATGATTATGGTGATGAACGCATAATTTCATTTTGAGTATTTTGTTTTTTAAAAAAACTATTGGCTTTTGCAAACCTTCCTAATATTGTTGTTAAAAATCTATCTTTACTCATGTATCCATATTTTATGTAAATAAAAAGTTGCGATTCGCCTTTTTTTATTTCTATATAAATGAAAAAATTTTAAAATACCGTTTTAAAAAACACCGACAAGGAAAAAATATGGCGAAACACAAATTTCAAACGGAAGTTACGCAGCTTCTAAATCTTATGATTCACTCTTTATACTCAAATAAAGAAATTTTTTTAAGAGAGCTTATCTCGAACGCTTCCGATGCGCTTGATAAATTAAACTACCTCTCTTTAACAGATGAGAGTTATAAAAATTTAAAGTACGAACCTAAAATTACTATTATCGTCGATAAAAAAGCAAACACTCTGACTATTGAAGATAGCGGCATAGGCATGAACGAAGAGGATTTGATAAACAACCTCGGTACAATCGCCAAGAGCGGTACAAAATCATTCGTAGAAAAACTTAGCGGAGACGCAAAAAAAGACTCTTCATTGATAGGACAGTTTGGCGTTGGATTTTACTCTGCTTTTATGGTTGCGGACAAGATAGAAGTTTTAAGTAAAAAAGCGCTTGAAGAAGATGCATATCTATGGAGCAGCAGCGCTGAGAGCGATTATAGTGTTAAAAAGACAAAAAAAGAACTGCACGGAACATCTATCACATTGCATATCAAAAAAGATGAGAGTGAATTTTTGGAAAGCTACAGACTTGAATCCATAATTAAAAAATACTCAAACCATATTCCATTTGGCATCTATATGGATAAAGAGGAATATATACCAAACAAAGAGGAAGACAAAGAGGGAACAACCGAGATAAAACATACTCAAATTAACAAAGCTTCCGCACTTTGGAGAGTAGCAAAATCTGCCATAAAAGACGATGAATACAGAGATTTTTACAAACAAATTTCGCACGATAGTTCAGACCCGTTTTTATGGATTCATACAAAAGCGGAAGGAACACTTGAATATGCCACGCTTTTTTATATACCCAAAAATGCACCGCTTGACCTCTTTAGAGTAGACTATCAGCCGGGCATCAAACTATATGTCAAAAGAGTTTTTATAACCGATGATGATAAAGAGCTCATGCCGACATATCTTCGCTTTATAAGAGGTATTATAGACGCTGAAGATTTACCGCTTAACGTCAGCCGCGAAATTTTACAGCAAAATAGAACGCTTACAAACATCAAAAAAGCATCTGTAAAAAAGATTTTGAGTGAGCTTAATAAATTAAAAGAGAGTGAAAAAGAAAAATATATTGAATTTTTCAAAATATTTGGCAAAGTACTCAAAGAGGGACTTTACAGTGATTACGAAAACAAAGAGGCTCTTTTGGATTTGATGCTTTTCAAATCCAGCAAAAGAGATGTACTTGTAAGCTTAAAAGAGTACAAAGAGAGCATGAAAGAAGATCAGAAAAGTATCTATTATATAACGGGTGAAAATGAAGCGATGCTCAAAAATTCACCTTTGATTGAGCAATTTAAAAAACAAGATATTGAAGTTTTGCTGCTTGATGAAGAGGTGGACGCCATAGTTATTCCGATGGTTTTTGAATATGATAAAACTCCATTAAAACCTGTAAATCACTCCGACATCGACGAGGAGATTAAAAGTGGTAAAGACGATACAAAAGAGCAGGAAGATAAATTTGCACCGTTGCTTATCAAGATGAAAGAGATACTAAAAGACGAAGCAAAAGACGTTAAGATATCTTCAAGATTGAGTGATTCGCCTTCGTGTCTGATATACGATAAAAACGATCCTGATTTTCAAATGCAGCAAATGCTAAAACAAATGGGTCAAAATAATTTATCAACCGTAAAACCTATACTTGAGATAAATCCAAATCATGAGATCTTGCAAAAACTCTCAAATCTTGATGATCAGACGCTTCTTCATGACATAAGCTTTTTGCTGTTGGATCAGGCAAAAATGCAAGAGGGAATGAAGATAGACGATTTGTCCGGTTTTACAAAAAGACTGAACAAATTTATAGCAAAATCGCTCTAAGACAAATCCACCTCGCCCTTAAAGGCGGGGGGGTTATTTGGTTTTTACCACGCACTCAATAATCGAATAGCCTACAGGCTCTTCACCGCTCATGAGCATAAATGTCAAAGTGCTTTTTGTATTTTCAACGATATCATGCTTAGGCCGCAAAGTAACTTTTACATCAACAGATTCGCCGCTTTTTATCACGGCGGAGGACGGCTTTATGTCTATTAAAAATCCCTTATCATCTATCGCGCTAAAACCCACTCTCTTCTTTGCCGCGATTGATAACCTTAAGGGTGTAGACGGTATCCGACCCTAACGGTAAATCCAATCTCGCATCTGCAACAATGCTAAATGCCGACGGAAATACCCTGTGCGGATAAATTCTCTCAAATTCAACACCGTTTTTATCCTTGCCGAATGCATGAACAAAAAATTCTTCCGACGGCACCATAACATTACTCCGAAAGAAAACCATCCTATCAAGGCGATTGTCAACATTTTCCATATTAAACGAACTCAGTATTTTTCTCTCTTTTGAGTAAAACTCTACGCGAATATCAGGCATTACATTGCTCAAAACCGCTTGGACAGCATATGTTTTTCCTGCAATCGGCGCGCCTTTTATCTTGAAAAAACCTGTATGTCCTGCGCGTCCGCCAAGTTCCACAAATCCAAAATCGATAAAAGACAAAGGACTGATGCCACCAACGTAAACCACGCATAAACCCTCGCCTTTTAATTTGATGCGCCATTTTCCGATTTGCGGTTTTTCAAACTCGCACAAAACCGCAGATGAGAGCTTAAAGCATTGGGAACTATTCACTAAACTGCCGTCAGGTCTGATGAGCGATACTTCGGCGTAATTTGCGGCATTGACTATAACCATAATTTTATTGCTCATGGAGTCCGCTTTGAACTCATATATTTTTGCCGCACCGTCAAGCAAATCGCCCTTAACATTTAAGATAGGCACAAAATGAGCATCCGAAAGAGCGCCGCTTATTTTGTATGACTCTCCCAAATCATTTTTGCCGAACATAAAAGTATAGTCGCTCGCATCGAAGAAGATGGGGTCATATCGCAGATTGTCCCCGCGCAGTTTTATAACAGTATCGGCAAATAGCGATTGCTGGCACATGAATGCAAAACAGAGTGCAAATGCAACTTTAAAAATATTCATATCGTATCCTTAAAATTCACACCGCTTTAATACGGTTCTATCAGCCAATATCCGAAAATTTTATTTATCAGGTTTTAATTTTATGCAAACCATTATATCCTAAATTAAATTTTGTATTTTACTTTACTTTCTAACTTTATTTTAAAGTCAAAATTTGTTTAGTTATCCGAGTAAAAGCGGCTAAAGAGTTTTATTCCGTCATTCCTGTGTGAGTGAAACGTGGCAATCCATTTCACTTCCGTCATTGCGAGTCGATGAAAACAAGCGAAGCGCATATGCCAAAACAAAATGTTTCCTTGAAATCGACGTGGCAATCCATTTCCCCTACGTCATTGCGAACTGTCGCAGACAGTGCGGTCATCTGCAATATCAAAACATTTAACTTTTAAATATAGATGCGATCTTATTCATGAAGAAAATATTTCTCGATAAATTTAATTTGTAAATTTTTAAGATGACTTCGGATTGCTTCGTCGTTTACTCCTCGCAATGACGGAAAGAATAACAATAAACCACTTCTTCCATCTTTGCAAGTGAAGCGTGGCAATCCATACTTTTTTGTCATTGCGACACTAGCGTAATTGTTGCTAAGAGAAATGATATCTGCAAAACATGCGTGAATGGTGAAAAAAGAGACGGTATTTTGTCCTTATAAAATAAAAAAGGATTTACCGCCTCTTAATTCTTACAACTCCTGCCAATAAAAATATGGGAGTCCATTGTTTTTGTCTGCGTGCCACTTCCATGGATTGTCGTTGTCATCTCCAAATTTCCAGCCAAGACCGCCATCTCCATCGCCGCTTACAGCATTTGAATAAGTCGATTGCTCTTTGAATTCATCAGCGGTTTTATCCGTTCCCGCGTTACCGCCGGGAGTTCCTATTACACTCATCATATTAAATGCAAAATTATTTTCGGCTATACCTAAACCTATATGGCCAACTACACGATTTACTTCGGTTGTCCCATTAACCTGCGGATTGATAGCAGCATTATTTTGTATTGTAGAACTAGGACTACTGTCGTCACTGACGCCTCCCACTATACCGCCAACTTTATCGTTACCATTGATATTTCCGGTAGAGTAGCTGTTTGATACGGAGCTGTTTATTAATTGTCCTACTACGCCGCCAACAAGATAATTGCCATTGACATCTCCGGTAGAGTAACTGTTTACTATGAAACTTGATACACTCATTCCAACTATACCGCCGATAGCACCGTTACCATTGATGATATTTCCTGTTGAATAGCTATTTATTACGGAACTGCTATAAATTTCTCCGGCTATACCGCCAACATAATGATTATCGCCTCTTATATTTCCTGTAGAGTAACTGTTTGTTATGTTACTATATTTAACATCTCCCGCTATGCCACCGATACATTCACCGCCTCTTAACTCTCTACCATCTGCTATCTCAACTCCAAGATTGCGGATCTGACCTCCATTAATTTGACCAAAAAAACCAAGATATCTGTATGATGATTTATTTATCCAAAGATTTGTTATCTTATAATTATTGCCGTTAAAAATGCCTGTAAATTCAGGATACCAACCTATCGGAAGCCAACCATAATATGCGTCAAAGCCTTCTTTTGTTTCATCAAGTTCTATATCGTTTAAAAGAATGTATCTGCCTGATAAAGTAGTTGTATCGTCATTTATAGCAGCCAACTCTTCTTGCGTAGTTATCTCTTGAACATTTTGAACTGCATACAATCTTATATCATTTGTCAAATCAAGATTTGTTAATGGCAAATCATCATTCGCTCTATACCATGTGCCTGAGAGAGTATTTACTCCTTCTGGTGCAGATATGGCATACAGAAAATCCAAATTTTCATCATAAAATTTGATCGTGTATTGGGTAGTTTGACCGACGCCATTGTCTGATGAACCCCCTCCGCAGCCGATCAATAAAAAGCCAAGAAAGAAAACTGTCAAAAAAGAGAAGAACTTAAATTTAAATAAATACAAAGCAGTGAATTTAGTTTTTGAAGCTATCATGAAAACTCCTTTTCGATTTGGATTTTGTTCATGAATAATGAATTTTTAAAATTATAACATAAAAATTATCATTAAGATTAATTATAGATATATTTTTAAGGAAAATGTTTTGTCGCACTGTACAAATATGTTCTTTTATTGTTTTAAAGTTTTATGGATTGCTTCGTCGTTTCACTCCTTGCAATGACGGGAAAGTTGCCATTGTGAGTGAAGCGTGGGAATAGTGAAAAAAGCAAATTATCTTATCATTATGTTTCATCTAATACAGCTCAAAGTATCTTAAAATCACAAAGTATAGACGGTCTCTTTTTTTATACGCTGTTTTTAAAAATTTTATGCTATTATCCGCACAAAAGCACATAAGGATAATTCATGAAGATACGATACTCGGTAGATAATATCCACTGCCAAAAATGCGCAAATACAATACTAAATTCCTTAAGCGATGAGTTTACAGGAATTGAGATTTTGCTTGACAAAGAGCCAAAAGAGATTGTTGCGGAGCTTACGGCTGAACAGGAGCAGAGATTTAAAGACGAGCTGGACGATATAGGCTACCCTGTTATAGAGGAGTTAGAAAGAAGCTGATATGTCTTATAAAAAAATATCCCTGCAAATAGGCGAAATGACTTGCGTGAATTGCTCAAATGCCATAACAAGAGCCGTGAAAAAGATAGATGGCGTACAAGAAGCCAATGTAAATTTCGCCGCAAACGAAGGTATATTTGTTTATGATGAAGATAAAACTTCGCAAAAAGATATAGAAACAAAAATAGAAAAAATAGGTTATAAAATTATAAGACAAGACAATAATGCGGATAATACAAGGATGGCTTTGATGAAACTCTTGTTATCTTTCATTTTGACGCTTTTTCTGCACTTCTCTCATTATCTAAATCTGCCCCATTATATAGTAAATATCGCTATCTTTCTATCAGCGTCCATAATACAATTTGGTTGCGGCAAAGGCTTTTATACCCACTCTTTCAAAGCTTTAAAAAATAAAACATTCGATATGAACGTATTGGTAGCTCTTGGAACAAGTGCTGCATATTTTTACTCCGTTTTTGTACTGATTTTACCTGATTTATTTCCTTTAAATCTAAGATTTGTCTACTTTGACGGTGCTGCAATGATTATCACTTTTGTACTTTTCGGAAGATATCTTGAGGCAAAAGCCAAAGTAAAAGCTGCTGATTTTATGAGGCAGCTGCTCTCTTTAACGCCCAAAAAAGCGGCTTTACTTAAAAACGGTAAAACTAAAGAGATTGCGATAGAAGAGTTAAATATCGGCGACATCATAGAGATAAAGTCAGGTCAAAATATCGCGCTTGACGGTATTGTAACAAATGGTGAAG
>JAIRSJ010000077.1 GCA_031255525.1 Campylobacteraceae bacterium | reverse complement strand
TATTATAGCGGCTACAATTCCGGCTTGCATAGCGGGATTTTTATTTAGCGGTTTGATAGAAACGTACCTTCGCTCACCTTTAATCATAGCTTCAACCACCATAATTTTCGGCGTGATTTTATTTGTGGCAGATAGTTTTGTCGGCAAAAAAAATGAAAAAAATATCACTATTTATATTGCGTTTTTGATAGGTTTGGCACAAGTGCTGTCACTGATTCCCGGCGTATCAAGATCGGGAATAACACTGAGCATGGCTCTATTTTTAGGTTTTAATCGTGTCAGCGCAACAAGATTTTCTTTTCTGCTCTCAATTCCGATTATTTTGCTTGCAAGCGGATATGAAGGATTGAAGCTATTGCAAAGCACGTTTGATGTGCAATGGGATAAAATAGCAACTGCAATTGCCATATCGTTTATAAGCGGATATGCTTGCATACATCTGTTTTTAAAAGCCGTATCAAGATTTTCGATAACGCCGTTTGTCATTTACAGATTATTCTTAGGCGTAGTGCTGTTTTTCATATTTTTTTAAATACGACAACCTTTAATCAATCAGCGTGTAAAACTAAAAACTCTACACCGGATAGAAGCCGTCTCAATTCATAAAAATACCACGCAAAATGTCAGTCGTCTATAGCATAAAATGATTTTTAAAGTGTCATAAAAATATCCTTATTTTTTTACGTTTCTTTCACCCAAAAAGCCAAAACAATTAACACCTCATTAACCAAATGACTTTATGCTTTCAAATCTTTTTTGAAATTTTATGATTATGATATCTATTATTAAATATCATTACGAGTTTAAAATTTTTATTTAGGAAAAATGTCGCATGAAAAAGAGTTTTTGGTTTCAGATTCATTGGCTTTTGGGTATTGTTCTTGGTGTGATTATCGCTATTATTGGTGTTACCGGCGCTATTCTTTCATTTAGGAGCGAGATTTCGAGTTTTATCAACAAAGATATTGTTTTCGTTCAGCCAAACGGCAGAACACCCCTTGCAGTAAATGAGCTTTTGGAAAAAGTGAGCATTAAGATGCCGGATTTTAAAATAAATTCGCTGACTCTTGCATCAGAACCCGATAAAACTGCAAAAATTAGCGTCACCGGTGCAAATTCCACAAATATGCGCGGTAAAATCTACCATATTGACCCCTATACGGCCGAAATCTTACCTGACTTAAGAGGCGAAGAGTTTTTTATGCTTATGGTTAAATGGCACAGATGGCTCGGTGACTATACTATCGCAGGAAAACAGTTAGTAGCCGCCGCAACTGTAGCTTTGATAATACTCTCTTTCACGGGTCTTTATCTATATTTTCCCTTGATGAAACACAAATTCCTCTCTTCGCTTACTATCGATTTCAAGAAAAAAGGCAGAGGATTTTTGTATAAATTGCACTCTGTTTTTGGAATTTGGACTTTGATTTTTGTGCTTTTGATGTCTTTTACAGGGCTTTACTGGTCATACGAATGGTATAGAAACGGGCTTTATTGGCTATCGGGAGTAGAAAAACCAACTATGCATAGAATGCTAAGCAACACAAACCAAACGGCGCAAAATGCTTCAAAAAACAAGATAGATGTGGAAATAACTCAGACAAACGGCAGTAAAATAACAACAGCATCCATCGGTACAAATGAAATTTATCTTGCCGCAACGCAAGCTTATGAACTATTCAAGGAAACTGTAAACGGAGATTATACCGCCGCTACTATAATGCTCTCGCAATATAACGGCAAACTTTTGACATTCAACTATTATCCTCTAAATCCTGCTCACAGCAGGGCGACAAATCAGCTTCAGATAAACATGGAAAAAAATAAAGTTGCACAACACTCCAGATATGAAGATAAAAAATTGGGAGAAAAGTTTATGAGTAGTATTTTCCCACTGCATAGCGGAGATTTTTTTGGAATAACAGGGCTTGTGTTGTATTGTTTTTCAAGCTTAGCAATGGCGTTATTTGCTATTACTGGTTATATGCTATACTATGACCGTTTTGTGAAAAATAGAAAAAAAGCAAAGAGGAAAGATGCGTAAAAAAAAGATAGCAGGCATAGCGATTTTTACTATTGTGGTGATAGGTTGCTTGGGTTACAGTCTTTGTAAACTGAACGGTAATTCCAATACTCAAATTGCAACCCTAAAAGTCGTAAGAGGAGATATAGAAAATACCGTAACGGCCACCGGTATGGTAAGTCCGAAATCTTACGTCGACGTCGGTTCGCAAATATCAGGTCAAGTAACAAAATTGCACGTAGAAGTAGGCGATATGGTAAAGGTCGGCGATTTGCTGGCTGAAATAGACAAAACCGTACTTGAGACAAAAGTAGAATCAAGCAAAGCCGAACTCGCCTATCAAATAGCACAATTGCAAGACAGAGAAGCCAAACTTACACTATCAAAATTGGCATTTGAAAGACAAAAAGAGCTTTTAACAAATGACGCCACGAGTAAAGAATCTTATGAGAGCGCCGAAGCAGCATTTTTATCCGCCGAAGCTGCCATAGCAATGATAAAAGCTCAGATTGACCAAACCGAATCTTCTCTTAAAGAAAATAAAGCAAACCTCGAATATACAAAGATTTATGCCCCGATGAGCGGTACGGTATCGTCCATAAGCGTCAAACAGGGTCAAACTCTAAACGCAAATCAAAACACCCCAACTATTTTGCAAATAGCCGATCTATCTATCGCCGCTATTGAAGCCGATGTTTCCGAAGCCGATGTGATAAAATTAAAAAAAGGTATGAACGTTTACTTTAAAACGCTTGGAAGTTCAAACGTCTGGAAAACAACTCTTCTAAAGGTGGAACCCACTCCAAAAATTAACAACAATGTCGTTCTCTATAAAGCCATTTTTGATGTAAATAATACTTCGGGCGACTTGATGAACTCTATGACTGCGCAAGTATTTTTTGTACTCTCATCGGCAAAAGATACGCTAATCGTTCCGACAACAGCCATATCGGCAGATAGCAACAATAACCGCACTGTTGTTATGCTTAAACAAAAAAGCGGTTCATTCGCGCCTCAAAATGTAGAACTTGGAGTAAGCAACCGCATACATGCGGAGATTTTATCAGGACTTAATGAAGATGATGAAATAGCGGCAAGTTTCACGTCGGCCGCCAAAAAATCATCTAATGCCAACGCTCAAAACCAATCTTCAGCGCAAAGCGGCAGACAAAGAGTGCCGTTTGGGATGATGAGATGAGCCTGATAGAGCTTACTGATATTTGTCGCTGTTTTGGCAGTAAAGACAATAAAATCACTGTCTTAAATGATGTAAGCTTAAGTATCAATCAAGGCGAATTTGTAGCTATCGTCGGAGCTTCAGGTTCCGGAAAATCAACCTTGATGAATATTATAGGCTGCCTTGATAAACCAAATTCCGGAATATATAAATTTAAAGGAAAAGATATAAGTCGTCTTAAAAAAGACGAATTAGCAAAATTAAGACGCGAATCTTTCGGATTTATTTTCCAAAGTTATCACCTCATACACTCCCTAAATGCGATTGAAAATGTTGAAGTGCCGTCTATCTATGCAGGAGAAAACAAAACCGACAGAAGGCAAAAAGCATCCGAACTGCTCAAATCTCTGGGGCTTGAACATAGAGTTCATTTTTATCCTTCACAACTCTCGGGAGGTCAGCAGCAAAGAGTTTCCATAGCGCGTGCTCTTATCAACGGCGGACAAATTATATTAGCGGACGAACCCACTGGCGCGCTTGATAGCAAAAGCGGCGAAGAGGTTATGGGTCTGCTTTTAAAACTCTGCGATTTAGGACATACGATTGTACTGATAACGCATGATGCAAAAATCGCTTCGCATGCACACAGGATCATAGAGATAAAAGACGGAAAAATATTATCAAACCCAAAACCAAAAAATGAACTTTTGAAAAAAGAGTTGGTCGAGAAAACAAAAAGAGAACCGACTTTTCTTTTTGAAATTGCCGAAGCTGTATCTATGGCCGTCAGTTCGCTTAAAATAAATATATTCAGAACTATCTTGACGCTTCTTGGTATCGTGATAGGCGTCGCTTCGGTAATCGCCATGCTAACCGTAGGAGACGGCGCAAAAAAAAGCGTTTTAGACAGAATAAGCTCTATGGGAACCAATATCATTATGGTATTTCCTGGTATGCCGAACAGCAGAGGCAGCTCATCTGTAGAAACATTGGTTTTGAGCGATGTTGACGCCATAAACGAACTTGACAATGTAGTAGCCGCTATGCCGGAAGCTAGAAAAAGTGTGACTTTGAGATATAATACCAATGATAGAGTTACCAACCTTAACGCAAATTCGTGGGCGTATCCCATAGTGCGAAAGTGGGACTTGGCAAGAGGCGTATTTTTCACAAAAGAAGATGAGATAAATTATGCCAAAGTAGCGGTTCTTGGGGATAGCGTGGCAAATGAACTCTTTGGGAGTAAAGATCCTATAGGAGAGTATGTCTTGATAAACAATATAGTATTTCAAGTCATAGGGATCATGAGTAAAAAAGGTGCATCTGCTATGGGTGATGATGAAGATGATGTAGTTTTTACGCCCTATTCTACGGGCAATTTGCATGTGATAGGACAAAAATATCTGAGAAATATCCGGATAGGTGTTGAGGATGTGTCAAAAATTTCACAAACAGAAGCAAGCATTAAAGAACTTTTGACGAAAAAACATGGAATTGAAGATTTTCGCGTTTTAAATATGGGTTCTTTGATAGAAAGCATGGAAGAGACACAAAATACATTTACAATACTTCTTGGCTCAATAGCCGCCATTTCGCTTTTGGTAGGAGGGATAGGAGTTATGAATATTATGCTTGTAAGCGTAACAGAGAGAACAAAAGAGATAGGTATTCGTATGGCAACAGGAGCGAGAGCCAAAAATATTATGCAACAATTTTTGATAGAAGCTTTGATAGTGTCGGCTTTTGGTGGGATATTAGGCATACTTTTCGGACTTTTCATAAGCTTCTTATTGAGCTACTTCGGAATGCCGATAGTTTATAGTATCTTACCCGCAATATTAGCGTTTAGCTGCGCATTTTTCACAGGATTAATTTTTGGATTTTTACCGGCGCGTAAAGCAGCAGAGTTAAACCCTGTTGCAGCGCTTGCAGGAGAGTGATTTATGTTAAAAGGTGTATTTTTAGCGCTAATAGCGATTGTATTTTACGGATGCAGTATCAACCCAACACCGCTTGAAAGCGACCTGGAACTGCCTGAAGAGTTTAGTATAAAAACAGCAGATAGCACAAATATTTCCGCTATCTGGTGGGAAAATTTTGACTCAGACACTCTGAACTTGTTGATTAAAAAAGCTCTTGATAACAATCCTGATATCTTGATAGCTTACGAAAATATTGAACAAGCACGTTTGCAGCTTGGCATAAGTGAAGCAGCATATCTGCCCACAGCTTCTCTCTCTGCCGGAACTTCAGCAAGCAAAACAAATTCACCGAATATGGATGCAACTACTTCAAAATCCACAAGCGCATCTTTGAGAATAAATTATGAAATTGATTTGTGGGGAAAAATAAAAGCAAGCAAAGATGCGGCTCAAGCGCGATTTGACGCTACCGTATACGATAAAGATACCATAATCTTATCTATGTATGCAGCTGTTGCGGAAAGTTATTTTAGTTTTTTGAGCTACAGGGAAAGAGTTACTATCGCCAAAAACAACCTTGAGATCAGCGAACGATTAATGCAAATCGTAGAAGCCAAATACAAAAGCGGCAGCGCGAGTTTATTGGATGTGAGCAGACAAAAATCATCTCTGCTTTCACAACAAGCAAACGTCGAATCCTTGCAGCTCCAAGAGTCCCAAGCCAAAAATGCTTTAGCGGTTCTAATAGGAAGTCTGCCGCAAAAATTTGAGATTAATAGCGACTCCTTGTGGGATCTATCCATGCCGAAAGTAGAAGCAGGACTTCCTTCGGAGCTTTTACTAAACAGACCCGACATAGCAAAAGCAAGAGCCAATGTCGTAGCGGCAAACGCGGCTACAAGAGTGGCAAATGCCGATAGATTTCCAAGCTTTTCTTTAAGCGGTAGCGGAGGTGTATCAAGCAGTATGCTGATGAGTTTCAAAGACCCGACAAGCGTTTTGTCTATAGCTTTAAACTCGGCCTATACTATTTTTGACGGTGGACGGCTAAACAACTTGAAAGAGATAGAGATCTCAAAGACAAAATCTGCCGTTCAAAACTATAACAAAGTGATTTTGACGGCTTTGCAAGAGAGTGATGATGCGCTTTTGTCGGTAGCTTATCAGGATAGTTTGGCAAAATTGCAAGAAGAGATAGTAGAAGAATCCTCCCGCTCGCTTGATATTGCAAGTTTGCAGTATAAATACGGCTCAAGCGATCTTACGACACTGCTTGATGCGCAAAACAAATACTTCTCATCAAAAGATGCCCAAGCTTCTCAAAGATTAAATCATCTAAAGTCGCTTATATCCCTATATAAAGTATTGGGCGGAGGTTGGAGCGGCAACATCTGATTGTCCGCTCCGTCTTGCGCACTTTAAGCTGCAAAATCTCTATTATCGCCCAAAAATACCTCTTCAAACTATATCAAAAATTACACACGTAGTAGTTTACCGCTCGTTTACTGTTTGATTTTATACTTTCATTGTTTTTATTTTAGCTCCTTTTTAGAAAAACAAAAGAGGCTGATAGCGTAAATAAACCCTCCTAACTAAAATATCGCAAAATCAGCCTCTTAACTATCTTAACTCTAACTAAAATTTATGCTTTACTTTGTTTAATATATAAATTGAAATAATTTGCAAAATGAATGTTTACATATAATTATGATTTTCATACGATATAGTATTTTAAAAAAATCCGCAATTTGGTATAAATACTTTCATTAGATATATTTATACAAACATCGCTCTTATCATATGCTAAAGCGTATCCTCTACGTAATATTTTACCACGCTTCATATGATGTTTTTTAGAAAAATTAAAGCTACATGTTACTATAATACCCTCATATTTTATGCTAAAGGGGCAAATATGAAATTAACAAAGTTAAGTTTGGCAGCTGTCATAGCTGTAGGTGCACTTGGCTCGTTTGCAAGTGCTACGCCTATTGAGGAAGCTATCAAAGGTGTTGATGTAAGCGGTTTGGTTAGATACAGATACTACTATGGTACGGAGTTTGTAGCTGCCAATCATGATTTTGCAAATAATGCAACAGTTGACAAAGAGAGTTACAACAGATTCAGCGCAAGCTTAAATGTTCTTACTCCTGTTGCTGATGCTTTTAGCGCTGGTGTGAGCGTAATGGCTGAGGGCGGCTTTAATGAAGCTGAGAGACAACGTGGTGCGATTGTTAATACTGGTTTGGCCGGCGTTACCGGACTTGACAAAGCTTTCTTCCAATATTCAGCTAACGGCATAACTGCAAAAGTCGGTAAATTTGAGATCCCAACCCCATGGACAGAGTCAGGATACAACGGCAACAGAGGTAACGGTATCTTAGCTCTCTACTCAGGTGTTCCGGGCTGGACATTTGCGGGCGCATACTACAACCAAGTCGGTGACACAGTAACTGATAAACTTGGCGCTGGTGAGAGAGATTTGTATGCGTTAGCAGCTATCGGCGCGGTAGGACCTGTAACTTTGCAAGTCTGGGCAGCTTATAACGTACAAGTATTTAATGCTGTTTATACCGAAGCTGTGTTAAATCTAAACGGTATCTACGCTAAAGGTCAAGTAAACTGGCTAAAGCTTGACAAAAATTCGGGTCTAGGCGATGAAGATGGTCTATTTTTTGGCGCTGAAGGCGGCTATAAAGGTCAAGCGGACAATATCGCTTTTAACGCTGTAGCAGGTTACACCAAAAATGATAAAG
>JAIRSJ010000107.1 GCA_031255525.1 Campylobacteraceae bacterium | reverse complement strand
AAATTAGTATCATCTACAAGGTTATGATCGGTAACTTGCGAATTTTCACCTGCTTTATACCAAGAACCGGAAAGAAGTTCCGAAGGATTAATATGTCCCTCTTCAACAGTTTTTGTCGCAACTAAATCCAGATTACTATCATAAAATGAAACATCGTGGTAAGTTTTAGAAGAACCACCTCCTCCGCAGCCAATCAGAAAAAGGATAGCCAAGAGAGGAAGAAAGAGAGAGAGCGTTTTGCGTTTTGAAAAACCTAAAGCGCCGATTTTGCTTAAAGAATTAAACATTGTTCATCCTTTATATTTTGGATTTTAGTCCATCGTATGAACTAATGTTTTTATAGTAATACAGGGTTAGTAAAATTAAAAGAGAGATTATTTTTAACTAATTAAAATTATGACCTTATAAGTTATCGGTAAGTTTTATTGTATATTTTGTTGTAACATATGAAAGATAAAAAAATATTTTTTTGAAATTTTAAAGCCATTTTATATTGAGAGTTAAAAAAACAAAAACACTTAAAAAAATGCAAAAAATCACATTGATAAAAAATGGTGAGGTTTCATTTTCGTCATTGCAAGATGTCGTGACAATCCAATCTTTTGATATGCACATATATTTTTTGCACATCATTGTCTTGCATATTTTTTCAGTTTATTTTGTCGTATTTATAACGATATGGGTGTTTTGAAGTATTTAAATTAAAAGTTTTGCTTTTATCCATATGTAAAGAAACGTTTTTAAAATACTGTTTTTACTGATTAACATCTTTGACAAGTTTTCACTAAAACTCTCAGTGTTCGTGCGGATGCGTATGCAAAGGCAAACCATCGTGAGTATGCGCATACTCTGTTTTAAAATTTGACATTCGCTTTAAACCATCTGGAGAGATTTTATATATCGTGTCTACTATGGACTCCACAAACTCCTTATCGTGCGAAACTATAACTATGCTCTTATCTATATTTTTTAGTATCTTGGTTAATTTTAACTGCATCTCAAAGTCAAGCCCGGACGTTGGTTCATCCAAAAGCATGAGCTTCGGCTCGGCTATCAAGACTCCGGCTAATGCCACAAGTTTCTTCTCACCGCCTGATAGATGATAGACGACTTTCTTGGCTAAATGTGAAATTTCCAAATCATTCAGTATCGCGTTCGTTCTCGCTTTTGCTTCACTTTTATCAATACCGCGCACCAAAAGAGTAAAAGCAATGTCATCTTCTACTATCGGAGCTAAAAATTGGTTATCCGAATCTTGCAACAGATAGCCGACCATATGACGGACAGGCTTAAAATCATCAGCACAACCGATTTTTTGATGAAAGAGTTCTACGCTGCCCTCTTTTATTGGACAAAGTCCGACTATTGATTCTAATAAAGTCGTTTTTCCGCAGCCGTTTGGTCCGATAATAGCAATTTTTTCTTTATGTAAAACGTTAAGCGATATATTTTTAAAAAGTTCTATGCCGTCTATATCTACCGATATATTTTTGATATTCAGCGAACAGCTCACAAAACAACTCCCCATCTTAAAACAATAGATACGAATGTTATCAAACAAAGAGCTATATCATAACGATTAAAAACTTGATGTTGCGTTAATGTATAAATCTCCCCCCTAAAGCCTCGAATAAGCATACTTTTTTGAATATATTTTGCTCTTTCGTATGCCTTTATAACCAAAATACCCACAAAGCCCGCCATAATCTTATAACTTAAGAGGTTTGTTTTGGGCTTAAAGCCCCTCACATGTAGGGTTTTTTTGAAAAGAATAAATTCGCGTTTTATCAAAAAAATAGATTTGGCGGCAAAAAATACGATAGAAACAAGCTTATGCGGAAAACGTACTCTTTGCAGTGCTAAAGCTATATCAAACTCATTTTTTTGATAAAAGAGCAAAAGAACCGTCAATAAGATAAGATTTGAACGCATAAATATAAGTAAAGCGGCATTGAGATCATTTTGTATGATTAAACTCGCAACGATCATAAAAACAAAAATATTTAGAAAAAACAGTTTTTTTAGCACTTCTTTGAGAGCGCAAAAATTTGTAAAAATCAAAAACAGTACAGGCAAGAACATAAATATATATATATGTTCTTGCAAAGCTACGACAAAACTATAGAAAAATATCACCAAAAGTGAAATAACAGAAGACGATGGTCTCATTTTTTCCTTTTAATAAACCACAGAACCAAAAAAACGGCCGCTATGATTGCAAGAGATATAAGTATATTATACCAAGAGATATCGGGAGGAAGATTTTGCACATCTTCTTTTGTCAGACTTTGCAGTGTATATTTCATCTCTTTAAAATGCCCCATGCTCCCATCGACGCTTATTGTTACTTTATCTTCTGACGTTTTAACAGAAGTTTTACCTTCATCATCTGTGAACGTTTTTGCAATCTCTTTGCCGTTTTCATCTTTTACAACCACTTCGCAATTTTTACAAGGAGATGATTTTGTAAAATAACTCTGAATGTAAATAGTACCATTATCATCGTATGCAAAAAGACTTATCTTATGAGCCGACAACACACTAATGGTTAAAACTAACAATAATGATATTTTACGCAACATCTTGTTTCCTTATGAATGAGGGTTTGACTTTTTCGATAAAATTCAAAGCTAAAAGTGTGATGATTCCCTCTACTATCATGATAGGTATATGCGCTAAAAATGCGATTTTAGCCGCAATTAAAAACCCTTTTTCATCTCCATTTAAAGATAAAACCAAAGACAGCAGCAATGCGCCGAAAGTTATAGGCAAAAAGCCTACAAAAAACCAAATAATTTGTTTTTGCCATACTTTTTTATAGCTAATATTAAAAAGCCAATAACCAACAAGAGCAGGCGTGGCAAGGGTAAAAAGATTTATACCAAGCGTTGTTATTCCGCCATACCCAAATAAAAGTCCTTGCAATAGCAGTGCAACAAAAATCGCAATAAACGCTCTTATGCCCAAAACTGCTCCGACAATTCCATTTAATATCAAATGCACAGACGTAACACCTATCGGAATATGCACAAACGAAGCTAAAAAAAATAGCGCGGAAAAAGCAGAGACTTTTGGTATCTCTTCGTTTTTTAAAATCTTCAAAGCATATATCGTAACAGCCGCTGAAATTACTGCACCTGCGACTAAAATTTCCGGTCTTAAAACGCCCTCGCTTATATGCATTATTTTGCGCTCTCAGTCTTCAGCCAAAATACTGCTCCAAGCTCAACAGGATACTCTTTGCCATCTTTTTTTATGTTCTCATCGTCATCGATAAGCGCAGCAAATCCCCACCATCCCTCAAATGGAAGCGCTGCATGAAAAACTCCATTTTGGTCGGCTTTTATCACCTGTGTGATATACATATCATTTGGGGCTTTCAACCCTTTTGTGTTATAAAACTCTATCTCAATTTCAGCATTTGCCGCAGGTTTGCCTTTGTAAAGCACTTGGGCACTAAATATATTTCCAACATATAAAGAGTATGGACGAGACAGAGGAACGATCTCCGCTTTCAATCCTATAGGTTCATCCCAGCCCTCGCTTGAGCCGAAAGCATCTACTATAGTTTTTGTCTGATGTCTTATAAATTTATTTTCAGCAGGCTCAAAATACGGTGCAGGATCAACATAAAACTGATAAACTCCTGGCTTTTTTACAGTATATTTAGCACTCCACGTGCTCAACTTATTTTTTGTTACGGAAGATTTTAGCGCTCCAAGAAGCGATGTCTTTTCACCGTCAACGAAAACGCCGGCCTCTTTTGGTTTAGCCATATTCATAAGCTCTTGCTCAAACGGATGAGTGAACTCATAAACTATATTGATTTCATTCCCATCCTCTTGCTCAAGAACGCTCTTGTCAACAATAACAGTTTGAAAATGCGCAAATGCGGATGAAATGAAAAACAGAACAAGTAATAATACTTTCATGTCTATACTCCTATTAAATAATATTAAAATGAATTTGGTATTATTGCACTTATGGGATAAAATTTTACTTATAGCCAAACTTGAAACAAAAAACTCGCAATAGCAAATAAAATCATTACAAGATAACTATTCTTGAATATAACTATATGATATAAACTTTTCTGATATTAAAAGATGATGAGAAGTATAGGTTTATCTTAAGTAATGCATCGTTCCTTATATGAGTTTTGTGAAAATAAAGTCCGCTACATGTGTCAATATTGCGGTATAGTTTTTAATCATTAAAAAGATAGTGATGGATTAAGAACTTGAAATAAATGGGGTTTTTAAATATATAAAAGATAAAAGGAGCTAATATTGAAATAGATATTTTTATATTCTTTTATGACTTAATTTTTCACTCGTCTCAAAAATACTGCTACTCCAAAGATAGATACCTGTCACACGTACAGTCTATTTATTGTTTGGTATTACTAAGTTTTTGCTTTAGCTTTTTTAATTATTAAAATTGTGATTATCGCTCTCGCAGCACTATCATGATTATAAAAATTCATTTTATTACAAGACCTTAAAATGCAATCGCCATTGTGTCTAAATATTTTAATACAACATTTAAAAACTTCATCGTAAAAATTTGCAAAAAATACCTATGATAAATATCACTCGTATTGTATCTTGCATATAGTCTATTGTAACGTAGTGTCCTCTTTATAACTTTTGCATATAATAACTCTTTTGTTCCTTTGAAAGTCTTTCTATAGCGTATCTTAACATTGTGCGAGGCATTATCTTATGGTGTTTTTCCAAAAAGTCAAGAAGCTGTATATTGCCCAAAAAAGAGACTTTGCCCATTTCTCTTAACATCCAGCCGCAAGCTTTGTGCATCAAATCGTGTTTATGGGTCAGAAATTTTTCACATAATTTAACATTCAAAGCAAATTCGCTTTTGTGTATTAAATACCAATTTGCCACGACACTCATGCGTTCTTCCCACAAAAAACCGCTTTTTGAAAGAGTTTGCAATATAGTATAATCGTTAATTTCATAACAGTATCTGCCTAAAATTTTATAAGCAGATATATCCACCAAATCCCAATTATTGATATATGTTGTGTGTTTAAGATATAAATCGACTATCTCGTTTTTCTCTTTATCATCCGCTTTGTCAAATCTGTTTGCAAGCATGATAAGTGCAACCGCTCTTGCCTCATGCAGATGCTCTTTTAAAAGAATACCAAGTTCATCAAGACTAATTTGTTTGCAAAATCTTTTTGCGATTGATCTCATATCTTGCGCTCTAATACCGCAAAACGTATCGTTTATATCGCCATATCCGCCTTCAAAGCATTTAAAAAAACTCGCATGGTGGATTGCATAAGTTCTATCTTCAAACCTCAAAAGTTCTCTGATTATCCCTTGCGCATCCACCTAAACGCTTTATCGTTTTTTTAAGCTGTTAAACTTACTGCAGCCTTCTATGTCTTTCAAAACGCAAGACTTTTTATAGTATGCCAAGGCTTTATTGGTATCAATCTTTATTATATTATTATCGCCAAATTCATATATGCCGCCGAGCATAATACAGCTATTGCTTTTACCTTTATCACAAGCGTCGTTGAAAAGTTTTATTGATTCGTTCAAACTGTAACTATCATTCTTTGTTTTGTATTCGTAATAGTACAATCTAGCAAGTGTATCCATAAAAGATGTATTTTTCGGCTCTAAATTATAAGCCATCTGCAAATACTCTTTGGCTTTAGCGTCATTTTTCTTAAAACCGTCTCCCAAAAAATAGGCAATACCGACATTAAAACAACCTTCGGCAATTTTGTTATTGCAACTTTGCTGATATGTGTTTAATTTTGAAGAGTCAAATTTACCGACCTCAGCGCTCAAACATATCGAGCAAAAACAACCGAAACAAAACAGTGTAACCAAAAACTTACTTGCCATAGTACTTTCCTTACATAAATTTTAATTTCCGGATTATTCTAACATAAATTTTACAATTTTACATATTATCTCAGAACATTTATTAATTAACTTTAATATTTTTATGATTATTGTAAATAAGAAAACTTGAAATTAATTTAACTCATTTATGGCATAACAAAGGGATTTTTCAACAACTTTTAAGTAAAATTAATACTTTTATCAGCAAACCATACGCCAAACAAAGGTTAAAAATGAGCGAAAAAGCAGCTTCATACGAACCCAAAAACATAGAAGAGAGTTATTATAAAATTTGGGAAAACAGGGGATATTTTGAGATTGAAGGCAATAAAAATATACAAAAAAAAGGCAAAAATTTCTCCATTATGATGCCTCCTCCAAATGTAACGGGAAGTCTTCATATAGGACATGCTCTAACTTTTACGCTCCAGGATATATTAACCAGATATAAAAGAATGGACGGATACAAAACGCTTTGGCAACCAGGAGTTGACCACGCCGGGATAGCAACTCAAAATGTGGTTGAAAAACAACTCTTAAAAAACGGTATAAAAAAAGAGGAGATAGGAAGAGAGAAATTTTTACAAAAAGTGTGGGAATGGAAAAATTACAGCGGCGGTGAAATAATAAAACAATTACGCAAATTAGGTGCAAGTCCCGCTTGGAGCAGAGAACGCTTTACGATGGATGAAGGACTTAAAAATGCCGTCAGAAAAGCTTTTGTAACTCTTTATGACGAAGGGTTGATAGTACGCGGAAATTATATGGTCAACTGGTGTACGCACGATGGCGCACTTAGCGATATAGAGGTCGAATATGAAGAACATAAAGGAAAACTATACTATCTAAAATACTTTTTTAAAAATTCCGACAAATATCTCACAGTCGCCACGACAAGACCTGAGACATTTTTCGGCGATAGCGCGGTGATGGTAAATCCTGATGATGAAAGATACAGCCGATATATCGGCAAAAGTATCATTTTACCGATAATCAATCGCGAAATAAAAGTTGTTGCAGACTCGCATGTGGAAAAAGAGTTCGGTTCGGGCTGCGTTAAAGTGACACCGGCTCATGACATAAACGATTATGAAGTAGGCAAACGCCACGACTTGGAATTTATCACTATATTTGATGAAAATGGTATTTTAAACGCTCATTGCGGAGAGTTTGAAGGCAAAGAGAGATTAAAAGCAAGGGATGAGATAGTAAATGTATTGCAAAAAATGGGCAATATAGAAAAAATAGAAGACTATACAAATCAAGTCGGACACTGCTACAGATGTAAAAATATAGTTGAACCTTATATATCAAAACAGTGGTTTGTCAAAAAAGAGATAGCAACAGGGGCGATAGAAAAGGTAAATAACGCTCTTGTGAAATTTCACCCCCCTCATTGGATAAATTCGTACAATGCGTGGATGAAAGATTTGAAAGACTGGTGTATCTCAAGACAACTTTGGTGGGGACATAGAATACCTGTATTTTACTGCAATGAGTGCGGCAACGAATGGGCAAGCGAACAAGAAAATCCCAACGAATGTCCAAAATGTAAATCGACAAACTTCTATCAAGATTCTGATGTACTTGATACATGGTTTAGTTCGGGACTCTGGCCGTTTTCAACGCTTGGATGGGAAAATGGCATATGCGGCGATAAAAAATACGGCGAAAATGATTTAAAAGACTTTTACCCCAACTCCATTTTAATCACGGGATTTGACATTCTGTTTTTTTGGGTTGCCAGAATGATGTTTTCGGGCGAACATTTCATGAAAAAACTGCCTTTTGAAAATATATATCTGCATGCGTTGGTGCGAGATGAATTTGGTCAAAAGATGAGCAAATCAAAAGGCAATGTAATAGATCCTCTTGATATGATAGACAAATACAGCGTGGATACACTGCGTTTTACTCTGGCGGTTTTAGCGGTTCAAGGAAGAGATATAAGGCTCAGCAAAGAGAGACTTGAGCAGATGAGAAATTTTACAAATAAACTTTTCAATGCTTCAAGATTTTTACTGTTGAATAAGAAAAGTTTTCAAGATTTGCAACATGCGAATATAAAAACGGATTTGGGACTTTATATGAAAAGTCGCCTGAATGCAACCGTAAAAGAGGTAAGAGATTATCTTGAGAGTTATAGATTTAACGATGCCGCCACAGCACTTTATCGTTTTTTATGGGGAGAATTTTGTGATTGGGGCATAGAACTTGCAAAAGCTCAAAAAGAAGCTATAGGCGAGCTTGGAGCAATTTTTAAAGAAGCTATGAAGCTATTGCACCCTTTTATGCCTTTCATATCAGAATATTTGTATCAGGAGCTAAGCGGTACATCTCTTGAAACATCCGAATCAATTATGGTAAAACCGTATCCTGATGATTTGACACAGAATAAAGATGCAGAGGAGACTTTTTCACTTATCATAGAAGCTATTGTTGGTATACGTCGCGCAAAGGCTGCGCTTGATATCGCAGGAACGGTGCCGAAGGCAGCAATAAAGTTCGGAGATAAAAAGTTTAGCGAGCAGTTTTTGCCATTTGTAAAACTGCTTGCAAAGGCGGAAGATATAATTTTTGTAAAAACAAACATAGAAAATGCGATACGAGATGTGGGAGATAATCTGGAAATTTTCATACCGCTTGAAAATGTGGATTTGAGTCTGCTTATCCAAAAACTAAATGCTCAAAAAATGAAGCTTGAAAAAGAGATATCGAAATTGGAAAATATGCTTGGTAATGAAAAATTTGCAACCAACGCTCCAAAAGATGTGGTGGAACAAAATAAAAGTGCACTTGAGAGTGCAAAATCCAAAATCTCAAAAGTTAATGATGAACTAAATACACTCTCAAAGGCTG
>JAIRSJ010000106.1 GCA_031255525.1 Campylobacteraceae bacterium | reverse complement strand
ACTGATGTTTGGAACTTCATTCGGCGGTTTTGGCATCGTCTATGCCCTACTTGCACTCTCTTTTCTTATATTTTTTCATGAATTCGGACATTTTATCGCTGCACGCATATTTAAAGTAAAAGTTGAAGTTTTCAGCATAGGTTTTGGCAAAAAACTTTTCAAAAAAGTATGGGGCGGAACAGAATATTGCATAAGCGCAGTGCCTCTTGGAGGCTATGTGCAGATGAAAGGCCAAAACGATATGGAGCCTTTAGAGAGGAATGAGGAAGAGGATAGTTATAATAAAAAAGCTCCATGGAAAAGAATAATCATACTTTTTGCAGGACCTTTTGCCAATTTCTTATTGGCTTTTTTTCTTTATATATGCATAGGCAATCTTGGAGTAAGAGAGCTTGCCGCACAAATAGGAAGCTTTTCAAATAATTCAATTGCACAAAATGCAGGACTTCAGATAAACGACACCATAAAAGAGATAAATGGCGCAAGAATCAATGTCTGGGATGATGTAAAAAAAAATATCCAATTGAGCGCCGGCGAAATTGATATGTTGATAGAACGAAATAAAAAACTGCTACATGTAAAGCTCACTCCGCAAACCGGAGAAAATAAAAATATATTCGGAGAAAGCGTGCAGGAAAAACTTATAGGCATATCTCCGTCTTATTCGATCATTAATATGTACTACAGCGGATTTGAAAGTATCGTTTATGCCAAAGATGAGGTTATTAGAAACTCTTTATTGATATTTCAGACGCTAAAAAAATTGGTAATAGATCGCATCATATCTCCAAAGGAACTTGGCGGAATAATCGCCATAGTGGACATAACATCCGATGCTGCAAAATTGGGCTTGGCAACTTTTCTGATGCTCACTGCACTTATCTCGGTAAATCTCGGCGTACTAAATCTGCTTCCTATTCCGGCACTTGATGGAGGACATATAATGTTCAACATGTACGAACTTATATTCAGACGCGCGCCGAACGAAAAAGTATTTTATTATATGACAATCGCAGGCTGGGCACTTTTGATGTCACTCGTGGCATTTACCATTTACAACGATATAGCAAGAATTATCACACAAAAAATATGATGGATAGATATACGCAAAACTATATAGATGTGCAAAACCGAATAGCAGAGGCGAAAAAACTCTCACTTTTCAAAGAAGATATAAAACTGATCGCAGTAAGTAAAACCGCAACTTCCGAGGAAGTGAAAAAATTATATCATGCAAAGTGTCTACATTTTGGCGAAAATAGAGTCCAATCCTTGAAACAAAAATGCGATGAACTCAAAGACTTTGAAATACAGTGGCACTTTATAGGAAGATTGCAGACAAATAAGATAAACCAATTGATAGATTTAAATCCGACCCTCATTCATTCGTGTGACAGTCCGGAGCTTGCAAGTGAGATGGATAAACGCTTGAGAGTTAAAAATAAGACTTTGGATATTTTACTTCAGGTAAACAGTGCAAAAGAGATCAGTAAAGCGGGAGTATTACCGGATATTGCTCTTAAATCTTATGAAGAAATCTTGAAAAACTGTCCGAATCTCAATCTAAAAGGTATTATGAGCATAGGAGCGCATGTCAATGATATCGCCATTATACAAAAAAGTTTTGAGATAACAAGAGAAATTTATGAAAAAGTTGTCCCGCTTGGAGCAGTTTACTGTTCTATGGGAATGAGCGAAGATTTCGAACTTGCTATAAAATGTGGTTCAAATATGTTAAGGCTTGGAACAATTTTATTTAAATGACAGTACGTTGTACGCAGATATTTTTGCTTCCAACTTCACACTAAATTTTTCAATCTTAGAAAGCTTTTGTCTGTTTTCAACCCAAACGCCAAATTTTCCTTTTCAAAAATTATCATGCGCAAATCTCAAATCCACACTCTTACATGCAAACTTTTACATATAAAATTTCCTAAAAACAGTAAATTTAATAATATGTCGTGCGATAAAAAAGCGCATACCAAACAATATCTTGCAGATTAGTGATAAACTAGAGCCTTTTATCATGCAAAATTGGTACGCAAAAAATCAGAATATAAGCAGCAAAGACAAAAAACGCTCTTAAATCCAGCCTTTTTTCTTAAAAATCAGAAGAGGCGTTGCAGATGAAAGCACCATCAAAACGATTGCCAACAAATAACCGTATTTCAGGTGAAGTTCAGGCATTATCTCAAAATTCATACCATAAATGCTCGCTATCAAAGTCGGCGGTAGAAAGATGACGTTGACTATCGTAAATATCTTAATGACTTTGTTTTGTTCAATAGACAAAGTGCCCAAAAATATATTTTGCAAATAATCCAATCTCTCAAAATTAAAATCTGTATGCTCTATAAGCGAACGAACGTCTTTTAGCATTATTGTTATCTCTTTTTTCAAAGATTCCGGAAATTTTGACGATTTTAGCAAGGAGGTCAAAATTCTCTGTTTGTCGGTCACGTTCTCTCTTATCTTCATATTTAAATCCTCAAATACCGAAATCTTCTCCAATATCTCTTCATCTTCATCATTAACAGAATCGGCAAAAACCTGACGTCTGACTTTTGTTATTTCTCGAGCTAAAGCCTCGATAGTATCAGCATCCGCATCAATTCTTATATCAATGATTTTCGTAAAAATATCAAATCCGTCTTTCAACTCTTTATACGCCATAAAAAGTTTGCTTGCAAACTCTTCAAAACTTTTCAGCATCTTATAGCGGATAGATATCAAAAGCTTATCTCGAAGCATGAATGAGACTGTTTCATTGTATGGACTTTCATCATTGTTCACAAGAAAATAACTGTTTATCTCTATCCTATCGTCTTCCTCCCAATACCTCGAACTTATCTCTATCTCTTCACTCTCTTGCTTTGTGGGAAATTTCATATTAAAAAGTTTTTCGACAGCGCGAACTTCGCTTGTAGTCGGAGTCAACATGTCTATCCAGATAATGTTTTGCAGTTTTACATCTTTTTTCAATACGTTGATATCGTTTATAATCTCCAAACGGTTTCCATCTTTTACATAATATCTAATCATATTGTAACTCCCAACTTGAAAATAGAGCGAATTATAATTCTTTTATGCTAAAACTTTGGTATGTTTTGCACCTACAAGCAAAATTATAGCGCCAATCAATGACGATAATGTTATTATCAATATCAAAGAGAAAAGTGTCCCATCATCAAACAAACTCGCCAAAAGTCCTGCTGCCGCACCTACGCTGTATTGCAAAACACCGACAACAGCATTTGCGGACGCGCTTGTTTTTGGAAAATATTCTAAAATAATCGAGATAGCGTTTCCAAAAATAAATCCGAGCATTCCTATAAACAGAGCTAACAGCGGCGCTATGATAAAAACATTTGCGCTTTCATGTAAAATCATCAGTATAACTGCGATAAACACTTGTGTTTTTACTCCAAATCTAAGAAGTTTCATGGCGGAAAATTTTCTTACAAGCCTTGCGTTTATTTTAGAAGTTATCATCATGACGGATATATTCATAGAAAAACATACTACGAACATGAATTTCGAGAGACCAAAATAGTTTATATATACAATAGAAGAAGAGGCAAGCAGAGCGTATAATCCGGAACTACTGATGACAAGTGCCGTCATAATTATCATGGGTTTTGCAGTTGCTAAAATATCAATGTAGTTTCTAATAGGTGTTATTTTTCTTTTATCTTTGACATTTGCGGCTTTGAAACATTTAGCATAAAAATAGAGCGCAAAAAGCGAATAAATACTCAAAATCACAAATATCGCCTCCCATCTTTTAAATAATGAGATAACAACAAGACCGAGTGCCGGAGCTACAAGCGGAGCAAGGATAGTAATGGAACCTATCATTGAAAAAATTCTCGCACTCTCGTTTCCACTAAATATATCTCTCACGCTTGCGGCTACATTTACCGTAGCCACGCCACCGCCGAAAGCTTGAACAAATCTCAAAATCCACAATACATGTATGTCATTTGTAAAAATAATAAATATACTGCTCAAGCAAAACAATCCAAGCCCCATTATGACCATAGGACGTCTACCATAAGCATCCGATATGGGACCGCCAAAAAGCTGTCCTGCCGCAAGTCCTAAAAAAAATATACTGATACTTATCGCAACTTGCGGTTCGGATACATTTAAGGATTCGCTCATACTGCTGATCGCCGGCAAGTACATGTCAATAGCAAGCGGCGTAATAGCCGAAAGAGCGGCAAGAGTAAATACCAATCGTCTTTCTGTCAATACTTTCATCTCAATATCTTTGTTTACAAAAATTTCTACAGTTTAATCTCTCTTTTGCGTACAAAAGAGATTATGAGTAAAAAAATAACTATAAATTGCAGTGCAACTAAAATATAGTGCAAAAAATATACCTGCTCTATTTTATCTGAAATTCCATTAATTTCTATCGCCTTATAATAAACAAATGCGCCGCCAAGTCCTAAAAGATAGCCTGTCTGTTTAAATATATCCAGCAAAGAGTAGAGTTTTGTGCGTTTTAACACAACCGTCTCAACTCTTATCACATAGTTGCCGAATAAAAATGTGATTTGATAACATATATAGATAATCAACGCCGAAAGCAAGGACTTGCCTAAAATCAAAAATGTCAAAACAATAGCAAGAGTGATGAACTCAACTGCAAAAAGTATTATAAAAAGCGCGTATTTATTCATCAATTTTCTATACTGTGAAGCAATTATCATTGTTCCGGCGGCCAACAATATCCCACCTATAGAATATATCATGGGCTTAAGAGGCTCGTAAACAATAAAAATACTTCCCGTTGATAGCCCAAAAAACATAGAGCTGCACAATCTATAAAGAGAGTAATTTTTAAACCGCATTAGAAACTACCTCTTATGCCGATATAAAAATTTCTGCCCAAAGTTCCGTATCCATCTATCTCTTGATAGTATTTATCAAATATATTATGCGCCTTAAAATAGGCACTCATATGTTTGTTAAAATCATGATTGATAATATAATCAGCCAAAAAATACTTTCCCGTCTGCACTCTGTTTGTGTCGTATCTTGAGCCTACGTAAGAGCCTTTTAAGCTCATATATAAAGAGTTATTAATAAACCATGACAAAGAACCTGCAATTTTATTTTGCGGTCGCCTTGCCAAATGTTTGCCTGCCGCATCTTTGACGTTGAGATAAGTGTATGACAATTCACCTAAAAAGTGTTCAAAAAATCTTTGGTTTGCACTTGCTTCAACACCTCTAAAACGGCTCTTACCATCTATATTATAATAAAAATCCAAAGGCCATACTCCGCCATAATCAATAGCGTTTTTTATCCGATAATCAAAATATGTCAATAAAAAATTTTGAACCCCCAGTGAAAATTCATATCCGCTTGATTCTTCCGCTTTAAGATTTTTTGTCACACCGTAATTTTGCTGATAAAGATTTGGGGCTAAAAAACCTGTTTTATATGAAGCCAACACAAACAAATCTTTATAAAAATTATATTTTGCACCGACTTTAAATGTTGACTTATCCTCAAATGTATCTCTCATGTCAAATCTCAAAGATTGTGAAATTGTAAAATTGCCAATCGTGTTTGAATTTACGGCAAAAATATATTTGCTGTTTTGATTATCATTTGGAAATTTTGCTCCGGCAGAAAGTTTTACCTCATCTTTCAGATAACCCAAACCCAGTAAAAGCGAACTTGCGTTGGCATAACTCCACTCATCACTTGCATAGCTTTCGTAAGTTCTACCGATATATCCATCATAAAAAGAACGTTTAAAGCTGCTGTAATTTACCCTTGCATCTATCTTGTGGGTTTTATATTTGCCGATGTAGCCAAGCGAATACAAAGAAGTGCGGATGGTGTTAAAATATTTATCCGTTCCATATCCGTACAAATCGTCATAATCATCTGCATCTACCCCCGCTCCGCCATCAAAATGGTTTTTGGCTTCGCCATTCATCATGGAAAGTTCCAATCTGTCGTTATCGGAGAGATTTATGCCGCTTTTTATATGTACGATACCATTTTTGAAACCGTCTTTTTCCCAGTCTAAATTCTTATCGGCATATCTCACGTCTCCTTTCTTTGGAGCTGCTGCTGAAATACCGTCTGTTTGTAAAGATAGAAATGACAAAGATATATCAAATATTTTACCTGTATAACCGAAAGAACCTGTGTATTTTCGCCAATCATTAGAGCCAAACTCCACCAACATATCACCGCTAAAGCCCTGTTTGTTTGACTTAGTTATGATATTAACAACTCCACCGTTAGCATCGCTTCCCCAAACTCCGCTTTGAGCGCCTTTTACAACCTCTATCCTATCTATATTATACAAATCTATAAGTTCCATCTGCGCGCCGCTTAAACCACTGATATCATTAACTCTAACGCCGTCTATCAAAACAAGTGTGTGTTTTGAATCAAATCCTCTCAGATACAAAGAGCTGCTCTGCCCATAGCCACCGTTAGTGGTGGACGATATGCCGGCAACAAAATTTAAAGCCTCAATAACGTTTTGAAAGCCTTTTATATCTATCTCTTCACTTGTTATAATTTCTACGGAATCTATCGTATGTGATTTTTGTTTTAATGCGCGTGAACTGCTATATTCGTAAGATTTTTTCTTTTCAACGCCCGATATAACATGTATAACATCAAGCATCTCCTCTTCTGTTTCCACCTCTTTTTCGCTTGCAAAGCTTTGAGTGTTTTCGTGCTCTTTTGCTTCTATGGCAATACTGTTTGCTTCAAGACTAACACCGGCACTGCAAGCCAAAATCGCCGCAAGAGAAAAATATCTTTTTTTGTAACCTCTAAATAGTTTCAATTTAACTCCTTAAATATTTTTCCGCGAACATTAGATGGTAAAATATTTAGCTTCATTGTGATATGACACCAACGCGGTTGTACTCTCCTCCGGGTGCATTTGCCAAGTCGTCTCGTCTAATGTAACTCCAAATTCATCAGGTCGTAGAAGCGCAAAAATATGCCTATTGTAGCTCAAATCAGGACACGCGGGATAACCAAACGAATAACGGCAGCCTTGATATTTTTTAAAATTCACATCATTTAGACTTTCGCCCTCCTCTTTTGCTATGCCAAGCTCTATGCGAATCTGCTTATGTAATATTTCCGCCAACGCTTCCGCCAACTCGACACTAACTCCACGCAAATGATAGTACTCTTTGAATTTTCCCTTTCCATAAAGCTTCTGTCCATATTCGCCGAATTTTTTTCCTGCACTTACAATGGTAAAAGCTACCGTATCAACCGCGTCACTCCTAAAAAAATCGCTGATGGAACGATAAGGAGATTTATTTTGACGCGGAAAATCGAAAACTAAAACAGCCTCTTTCTTTAATTCGTCAACAGATCTTGACAAATCGCTTTTTTCGTCTAATATATAGAGTTTTGTATCTTCACTCACGGCAGGATAATAGCCGTATATCGCGGCCGGCTCAAACAGATTCTCTTTTTTAATTAAGTTTTTTATTTCTCCAAAAAGCGGTTTTAAAACTTCGCGTTCTTGTCTTTTTTTATCCTCGCTGCTTAAATTTTTCGCGCCATATCCCCATCGCGCGCCAAATAGAGTCTTTTGATTTATCCAGTTGTACGTCAAATCAATATCAATGTCAAAAACTCTTCTACCCCAAAACGGCGGATATAAAACTTTATTTGTATTTGGTAAGACAATATCGCTTTTATCTATTTTTCCAAGCACTTTTTCAACTTTTTTTTCTACTTTCAAAAACGGTTTCTCAAGCTCTTTTTTCTCTATCATTCGCATAACTTTCAAGCCTTCAAAAGCATCTTTACAATAAAAAACGGCACCGTTATAGGCAGAACGACAAAACTCTTCTACAAAATTTTCATTCAATGCAGCTCCGCCCAACAGCACAGGCGCATCTATCCCCTGTCTTTGAAGCTCTTCTAAGTTCTCTTTCATTATCGCGGTTGATTTTACTAAAAGCCCGCTCATTCCGATAGCATCGGCATTATGCTCTACGTAAGCTTTTATAAAATCGTCAATCTCTGCTTTTATCCCTATGTTTATCACATTATAACCGTTATTTGAGAGTATGATATCTGTCAAATTTTTACCTACATCATGCACATCACCCTTTACCGTTCCGATAATAATGGTAGTGTTTTTTTTCTTATCTGCAGAAAAATAAGGGCTTAAAAAATCAACGCTTGTTTTCATCACTTCAGCAGACTGCAAAACAAAAGGCAGTTGCATTTTTCCTTCGCCAAACATATCTCCAATCTCTTTCATCGCCTCAATAAGTATATCATTCACAATTATTTCCGGTGTGAGTTCATCTTTTGCATATGATAAAAGCTTTAGCATTTTATCTTTATCACCATCTTTTAGCGCTATTTTTATCTTCTCTTTTGTACCAAGTTTTTCAAACTCGTCGTTTGTATCGTATTTTTTAGTTTTGATCTTTCCAAAGTGTTTGATAAAAGCAAATAAAGCCACACCTTCTTGCTTTTTATTGAATAACAAATCTTCGCAAATTTTTAAATCATCCGAGTTTATTTTGTGAAATGGGATCATACTCTTAACATTCACTATCGCCATGCTAAGACCAGCCTTTACGCAATGATGTAAAAATACGGAGTTTAGATACTCTCTGGCATTTTTATCAAGTCCGAAAGAGATATTTGAGATACCAAGAACAGTTCTGGTTTTTGGGTAGAGCAAACAAAACTCTTTTATGGCTTCCATCGTCTCAATGGCAGCAGTAAAGTATTCGCCCTCACCGCTTCCAACTGTAAATGTTAACATGTCAAACGCCAAATCACTTTCATGAAGTCCATGAGCTGCGGCAAGTTCAAGCATTCTTTTTGCAACGGCAACTTTTCTGCTCTTTGTCTTTGCCATCCCATTCTCATCTATACATAAACAAACAAGTACTGCGCCGTATCTTTTGACAAGAGCGCAAATTTTAAGAAATTTCTCCTCTCCATCTTCAAGATTGGCAGAATTTATAATAGCCCTTCCTCCGATATTTTTCAGAGCCTCTTCAAGCGCACGTACGGACGTAGAATCTACCATCAAAGGAATAGAGATTTTAGTGTTATATATACTTACTGCCCTGCGCATATCATCTATCTCGTCGCGTCCTGCAAATCCTACGCTTATATCAAGAGCGTGCGCTGCGCTTTTGACTTGCATCTGTCCTACATTTAAAATTCCGTCCCAATCTTTTGCCAAAAGTAACTCCCTAAAAGCTTTTGAGCCTGTGGCGTTGCTGCGTTCTCCTATTAAAAATGGAGGCGGATTTTGACATAAATTTTTACTCTCGTACAAAGATGCGACGGAAGGCTCAAAACTGCCTTTAGGAGGCAAAGGAATTTTATCTCTTAAGGCTTTGCTTAACTCAAAAATATGTTGAGGAGTTGTACCGCAGCATCCCCCGAAAAACAAAACACCCTCAAGTTTTATAAACTCGCTTTGAATTTTTGCAAATTCTTTTGGACGCATCGGATAAAAGACGCGACCTTTTACATTTTGCGGAAGTCCGGCATTGGCATGTACGCTTATTGGTCTGTCCCAAACTTTGCTAAGCTCTTTTAGATGCGATAGTATTTTATCAGGTCCACTCCCGCAATTTATACCTAAAGAAAATATATCAAACGGTTTTAAAATGGCAGCGACAGTTGTAATATCAGTGCCTATGAGCATAGTCCCATTTGTCTCAATCGTAACCGAAACCATAATGGGCTGAAATGTTTTACTCTCTTTTTTTGCATCTTCTATCGATAAAATAGCAGCTTTTATTTGAAGCGGATCTTGCGCGGTTTCTATCAAAAACAGATCCGCTTTGGCTTCAATAGCCGCTTTTGCGCATATACTATATCCCGCATACATCTCGTCAAAACTGATATCTCCAAGAGAAGGCAGTTTTGTACCCGGACCAAAAGACGCCGCCACAAAACGCGGTTTGTCATCAAACTCTTCACATACTTCGCGAGCAAGTTTTACCCCCTCGTAAGTCAGCTCATGTGCTCTTAACTTTAATCCGTATTCATCAAGTACCCATGGCATTACTCCGAAAGTATTTGTTTTTATGATATCAGCACCGGCCTTTAGATAATTTTTATGTATTTTTTGTATCGCTTCTTTGGCGCTTACGTTCAAAAATTCATTACAGCCGACAACTCCTTGCCATACACTCTTTTTGAGATTTAGATTTTGTATCTGCGTGCCCATAGCACCGTCTAATATTAAAACTCTTTTTATCTCTCTAAAATCATTCAATTTTCATATCCTTATCATCACAGCATGCATATGCAAGATCTGCAAATTTCGGCAAACTTTATATACTTTCAAACTGTTATTTAAAACAAACGAATTTATTTGTGTGCAAAAACAACTTTATTTACTAAAAAATACATTTTTCAAACTTATAAATACCACACAGTATCTATTTTTGAACAGTTTCGCAAAAATTGTATTTTACCAAAGCTTCTCGTATTTGTTGCTTTTTTAAAACAATATTTGTTTGATTTGATTAAAATATCAATCGTTTTAAAGAATTGACGCAAGTATCAAAATGTTTGTACAAGATAAACGGTAAGTGTGTTAGTTCGCAACCAAAATAGGTGATAAAAAACGAACTAACATCACAAAAGAGTTAGAATCGGCGTATCGCTTGCAGACAAAGATTGCAACGCCGCTAACAGTACTAACGCAATTTTGAAACTCGGATAATATAAAAATCTCAGAAAATGAAATATAGCCCGCTTTAAAAAGATATTTTTATGGGATTAATGCGTCAAAAACTTGCATTCAGATAAAAACAAAAAAACTTATTTCAATAATTAATGATTTTTTATGGTAAATTTTAAGCGTACAATCAAAATTTCGTGAAATATCCAGAATTTTGCAGACTATTTAGTAAAAATATGATAACTATACGCTTATCTCTTTTATGTCGGCTATAGATTTAAACGCTTTATAGATGGAAGCTACGATATTCAGGCGGTTTTGCTTGATTTTTTGCTCATCTACATTGACCATGACATTGTCAAAAAACGTGTCGATTAAGGGCTTTAGTGCAAAAAGCGCTCTTAGCTGCTCATCAAAACTATCATATTTTCTGGATACTGCTTTCGTATAAGCCTCAAAAAGTGCCTTTTCGGCCTCATCTTGCAAAAGTACTTCATACACGGCGTGTTCGGAGTCACAATTTACATCTTTTATAATATTTGCAACCCTCTTAAATGTTGAAAAAACTTCTTTAAAGTTCTCTTCTTGAGAGATGTTTTTCAACACTTCTATCTTTTGAGCGATTTTTACTATATCTCTTTCGCCTCCTTCAAGAACGGCGGTTATGATAGATGGATTTACATTTTCAAACAACTGATAAAGCCTCTCTATAAAAAAGCTCTCAAGCTGCAAGATATCAAAAGGTGCATAAAGAGCTCCGAGTTCTCCGAAAACAACTCTTATGTTAAATTTGAGATTATATTTCAAGACTATTTTTATTATACCGTTTACTGCGCGACGCAAAGCAAACGGATCTTTTGTGCCTGTGGGAATTTTGCCTATGCTAAAGAGTGCCATGAGAGAGTCTATTTTATTGCTAAGAGCTGCAATTGCGCTAAAAAGAGTACTTGGAAGCGCACTCTCTTCATTATTTGGCAAATATTGTTCCTTCAAAGCGAGCGCTAACATTTTATCTTCTTTGGCCTCTAAGGCATAATAATATCCCACTATACCCTGAAGTTCCGGAAATTCGCCTACCATCTCACTAAGTAAATCTGCTTTTGCTAAAATCAATGTTCTTGAAAGCAATGCATTTAACTCATCTTCGCTTAAATCTTCTCTCTGCGCTAAAAACACATTTTTGTTAGCATTTGCAAGATACGCGCTTATACGCTCTTCTCTATTGGATTTATCATAAAGAGAACCCAAACCCTCAATATAAACAATAGATTTCAACCCTTCTGTCTGTAAGCCTTTTTTTAAATCGTTTTCATAAAAAAACAGAGCGTCGCTAAGTCTTGCATGCAGAACTTTCTCATTTCCTTTGATTATCAAGATATAATCATTGCTAAGAGCGTTTGAGACAACTACAAAATGGTTGCTTAGAGTATTGTTTTCAAAAACCGGAAAATAACGCTGGTTCTCCTTCATGGAAGTTATAATAACCTCTGGGGGCAGCTTTAAAAACAGTTCGTCAAAATTTCCCATCAAAACCGTAGGATGTTCGGTGATAGCGACAACCTCTTCGAGTAACTTTTTATCTTTTTCTACTGTTACATCGCTTATCGCTTCGAGCGCATCTATCTGCGAAATTATCTTCTCATATCTTTCATCTTGCGAAAGCACAACAAAACCTCTTACTATCTCTTCAAAATAGTTGCCAACACTGCTGAATGTAAATTTGTTTGAAGTCAGAGAGCGATGAGGATATGTGAAATTGTTTGATTTGACGCCAAAAACCAGCATTTGAAGTGCCTCATCTCCAAGCATCACAGTAAGCCATCTTATCGGACGTATAAAACTATCCGTACAATTTCCCCATCGCATTGATTTGCCAAAATTCAAAGATTTTAAAAAGTCGTTCAACATTTTTTCTATTAAATCTTTGGACTGTTTGCCTTCAATATCTTTTTTATAGTACAAAACTCTTTTCCCGCCCTTTTCCGCTCGCTCAAGTTTATCTATTTCCACACCGCACTTCTTTGCAAAACCAATAGCAGCAGCTGTCGGTTCTCCATTTTTATAAGCGCTCTCTTCGGGAGCTCCGAAAAACTCTTCAAAATGGTTCGGTTGCTTGACCAAAAAGTTTTTATGCCAAAAAACAAGCCGTCTTGGCGTGTAAAAAAAATCAAATTCGCTGAAAAGTTCGTTTGCTTCTAAAATTTTGCTCCATTTTGTTTTTATGTTTGGCAACTCTTTTAAAAACGGTATAGCAGGCAGCTCCTCCACGCCGATTTCAATCAATAACGGTTTTTGCATTTTGTCTTCTCGCACATGTAAAATCTCTCAAAATAAACTTTTATTTTAACCAAAGGAATGTTAAATACGGCTTTTTTAAAAAACCTTCAAAAGTCAAAACATAAACAGCTTGAAAGAGAAAAACGGCTATAATTTATTTTTTATATAGTTAGAGGAAAAGTTATGGAAAATTTTTTAATGAAAGCCAAAAGTGCTGCTAAGACGATTGCCAATTTAAAACCGGCTTTTAAAACGAAGGTTTTGTGCGAATTTGCAAATTCCATAAGGCAAAACTATTCGGCCATAATAGGCGCAAATGCACTTGATTTAAAACATGCGGAAAATAATAAACTCAGTTATTCAATGATAGAAAGGCTAAAATTAAATCAAGGACGTATTGAAGCTATGGCAGCAGCCATTGAAGATATTGCCGCCCTGAGAGAGCCTGTGGGAAGAGTTTTGGACGGTTGGGTAGTACCAAACGGTCTTAGAATAGAAAAGGTAACCACTCCTATTGGTGTTGTAGGCATCATCTACGAAAGCAGGCCGAATGTTACAAGCGATACTGCGGCTCTTTGCTTTAAAAGCGGAAATATATGCGTATTAAAAGGCGGCAAAGAAGCTGAGAGGAGCAATAAAGCGATAGTAATTGCCATCAGAGAAGCTCTTCAAAGGTTTGACTTGCCGCTTGAAGCTGTGTCGTTGCTGCCTGATTCTTCAAGAGAGAGCGTTGCGCAATTAATTAAAATGGATAAATATGTTGATGTTATCATACCAAGGGGTGGAGAATCGCTTATAAATTTCATAAGCCAAAACTCCACCGTTCCTATTATCAAACACGATAAAGGCGTATGTCACGTATATATAGACGACGAAGCGGATATGATGAAAGCGATAGATATAGTAGTGAATTCAAAATGCAGCAGACCGAGCGCATGCAATGCACTTGAGACGCTTTTGGTAAATAAAAACATAGCGAATGAAATTTTGCCTAAATTAAAAAATGCGTTT
>JAIRSJ010000005.1 GCA_031255525.1 Campylobacteraceae bacterium | reverse complement strand
TTTAATCGACACTATGATAAAAAGGCTCAGAAATAAAATAGATAACGGCTTTGATAAAAAACTGATACATACCGTACGCGGAATGGGATATATTTTAGAGCCGAGATTATGCTGAAATTTTTAAATCCCAAATCGTTAATCTTGCGCCTTATGGCAGCGGTAAGTTTTGCCACCGTTTTGATTTTTTTGTGTTTTGGGCTTTACATAGAGTATACGGTCAAAGTCCACTTTGCACAAATGGATATGTATGAATTGGAGCTTGTCTCAAAGTCAGTCAAAAATACTCTGCAACATACGCATAATGCATCAAAAATATCTTTTGATTCCATACTTCTTTCTCACCCGAATATATTCATTTATCTTGAAGATAAGGGCGAGCAGTTAGTCTATCTTGTCGGCAGCAACAATAGTAATTTGACTGCGCTTATCGCGAAAAACAGATTTTTGCAAAATGAAAATCCCCAAATATGGAATGAAGGCGAAAACTACTATCGCGTACTCATTTCAACAGTCCAAAACGACAAAAATATAGCAAAAATAACCGTTGGAATAAATATAGACTTTCATCAGCACTATATTCAACATTTTAGAACAAGTTTGTGGCTTGCGACACTCATAGCCTGTTTTGTAACGGTCATAACCTCCTTTTTGGTTATCTACTTTGGGTTTAAACCCATAAAAACCATCAGCAAAAAGATACGGGATATAACGACTGAGCGCCTTAACACAAGACTTGATGAAAAACATACCGTAAATGAGCTAAAAAGCCTGATAATCTCTTTCAATCAAATGATAGAAAACATCGAAGATGTCTTTGATAGACAATCAAATTTCTCAGCCGACATAGCTCACGAACTTCGTACGCCCATAAGCAGCCTCATTGCTCAAACACAGATAATACTAAATCAAGCGAGAAAAGAGGAAGAATACAAAGAGATACTTTACTCAAATCTTGAAGAATTCGAACGAATGTCCAAAATGGTAAACGATATGCTGTTTTTATCCACTTGCGAGGGAGGAGCTATCTTAAAGGACGAAGTTGATTTATCTGAAGAGATTTCAAAAACGGTTGAATATTTCAGCATACTTGCCGAAGAGAGAAATATTACGCTTTTAACGCAAGGCTGGGGTTTCAAAATCATCGGCAACAAAGAAATGATAAGACGTGCCGTTGTGAATCTCATCTCAAACGCCATATATTACGCCGAAAAAAACAGTGTCATACACATAACGCTTTTCAAAGATAAAAAAATTCTGCAAATCTCCAACAAAGCACAAATACCAATTCAAAATATAGATAGATTGTTTGACCGCTTTTATCGAATTGAGAGCGCAAGAGACAGAAAAAGCGGCGGAAGCGGAATAGGACTTGCTATAGTAAAATCGATAATAAAAGTCCACAAAGGAGATATTTCGGTCGCGTATAACGACGGTGTTATCACATTTGACATTAAATTTTGACGCTTTAATGCAAAATGAAACTTCTGCAATTTAAAACAGCCTTTTATCATAGTTTGGCAAAACAAGTTTGCCAAACTGTTTTTAGTTACTCTTTTATCAAATTCACTCTCATTAAATCGCAAATCCTCTTTTCATCCGAATATCAAGGTTTAGTGGTAATTACAAGTGAGAAGCATGACGGCTTGATATTCATCACGCCACTTATTTGCGTAACCGACATCAAAAACAATGCCATTTGCATCATATATAAATGCGTATACAATATTATTGTCATCATCATACATATAATAAGCACCATCATCATAAAGTTCGTAACCTTTTTCCATCATTTTATCTCTGTAACTATCCAATTGCGCCAAGTCATAATTACCGCAATAACCAATCTCATATACAAATTTATACCCTAAATTTTTGTCAACTATGTCATCAAATATATCCATTTTAGTATCTGTTACATATGTAATGCCAAATAAATAGCCATTATTGTAGCCTGCAGCAAGAGTGTTTTCACTGCTTGTTATCATTACTTTAGCATAAGACACATTTGGCAAAGGATTATTTTTACGACATTCGACAACACCACTGTAGTTGATTTCTCCACAAATATAATCTTGTTCTTGCAATTTCCGCATAGCATCATTAGCCGATTCGTAACTTACATTGTCACGTGAATCGCTATAAATATATCTATCTGCGGTAAAATCGGCTTCAAAGTTTGCCATAAAACTTTTAAGACCGGTGTCTGTGTTTTCGCCACCCGTATTACTTCCACCACCTGTTGTGTCACTGCCACTTCCGCCACCACAACCCACAAACAAAAAACCTACTATCATAAAAATAGTAACAAAAAACATTTTTTTCATTCAAAACTCCTTATTAAATGCACATAACAAACACAAAGAGGTATTACCCCATTTTTTTGTGTAGATTAAATATCTTGATACTTTCTTGCTTCCTGACAAGCTTTACTTTGAGATGCCGCAATCCTTTTCTTTTCCATCTCACTAACACAAGCTTGCCTTTTTTCTACTACTTGTGTATAATTTTTTATTGCAGCATCTATTCTTTCTTTTGGATAATCAGGACTTACTTCCTTTTCTTGCCATCTTCGTAATTGATCTTTTGCACCTTCTACGTTCAATTTCCATTTTTCAATATCGCTATTAACAAAGCCTTCCGTTTGCGTTTTTGCCAATTTATCCGCTTCGCTCTCGCACGCTGTAAAACCTACAACAACAAACGTTAACACCAATATACTTGCTAACTTTCTCATCTTTTCCCTTGATATGGATTATATATTTAATACGATTTCGTGTCAATTTAATATTATATCAGATTATTATATATACTGCAATGAATTTTAATGTAAGTCTTTGTATTGATTAACGAATTGACACCATCCTAAATTCGTGGCGGTTTAAACGGTTTTGATATGATTTTTACTCTAAACAATATGTTATTTTCTTATCCCTTTTATAAATAAACCGACAATATTCCGTTTTGATTTTGCTTCATTTAGAGGCAATCCTTGTTCGCTTACATGTCTCACATCTTCTATTGAGTAGACCGCATTCGGATTAAAATGTAAAATTATCGGCAAGATTTTTTGTATATCGGCTCTTTTTATGACCGTAAATACGACATTGACGTGACCGGTATTTCCTTGTGCGTCCAATATAGTCACGGAATAACCGCTTTCGCGTAGTTTTACCGACAGAGCATAAGCGTCTTTTTTTGTGATGATACGAACGACAACCGTTCCTATCGCAAGCTTTCCTTCTATGAAAATACCAAGAAAATTACCCATAGAATAACCAAGCGCATAAGCGAAAAAATTACTGATATGCGTTAAATTTGCCATAACTTGCGTAATAGCCGTAAGCCAGATACAGATTTCGACAAATCCCAGTATAGGCGCTAAATATTTCATTCCTTTGGCTAAAAATATAATTCTCATAGTCCCAATGGTCACATCTGTAACCCTTGCCAAACATATAAGCAGCGGAATTCCGTATAGTTTGAATGTTTCGCTTTGAAATATATCTGCAAATTCCATAAATACTCCTTTTGCAGTTTTGGTGGTTGCGTATTAAAACGGTTTTATCTGCTGATAGATAAACCGACTCCTATGCGTCTTGTTTGTTTATTGTAATCTATCAGACTTTCGCCGTATCCGTCAAAATATTGCATGTATCCGAATATACCGCTTTTTGCAAGCGGAAACGTCCAGTCAAACTGTACGGCGCCTCTGTTGTCGTGAAAGTTAAGATTGTTTCTCATAAGCAATTTAAAAAGATGTTCTTTGTAAGGGTATATAAGCGTCAAATCGCCATATCCCATATAATCAAGTACGTCAATATTATCATCGTCTTTTGCGCGTTCCTTTAAACGATACCAGACACGCGAATTGACAAAAAGACCTTTATATTGTGAAAACAGTTCAAAATAGAGTCTATTCCATGAGCGGGAGTTGTTTTCAGCCTGTCCGTTTGATTCGTGCAAAAAACCGAATTTGTAAATTTTGGCTATGGAGTTTTCGCTCGCATCCGGTATGCTCACATAAATTTCCGGTATATAATTTGTTTCGCGAAACGGCGAGGATTGTCTCATTGTTTGCCACCAGGAACGTTGAGTATAGGCTATTTCAAAAACTTCGTTAAATCCGAAAAAATTTTTCAGAAAATCTTTTTTGACGCTTATTTGAAAAACAGTCTCTGCACGCTTTCTATCTTCATGCGATTTAAAATCATAAGTTATCGGCAAAAGGTAATTTGATTTGTAAGTCGTTATGCCAAAAAGTGATTCTATCATTTGAGATACGGTATTTTTTGTCTCATTGTCTTCATATTCGTTTGTGAAATTCGTCTTTTTTACAATAAAATCTTCGGATTTATCATGAAACCGTTCATTTATCAGAAACTCTTCAAGTTTTGAACTGCTATTGGCATTTAAATCTTTAAAGCTTTGAGCTGCTTTTTTATACCAAAAAAGAGCCTCGTTGGTTCTATTTTCACTCTCATATTTTTCAGCAAGTTCATAAGCGTCTATAGCCGTTGTCTCATTTCCGAAAACGACACAAAAAGTTGAGCTTGCAAAAAGAAGTGCAAAAAAAATCTTTGTCGTCATGTCCTATCCTTGAAAAATATTTTATCTTTTTTGGATTTTGCGCATATAAGCTCTTTTCATAGCTTCTTCAAATATTTTGTTACTTTTGTACTCAAATCCAAAAACACTTTTCCACAAACTCTCATCTTCCATACAAAGATAAAAAAATACATCTTTATGCCATATCTCAAATGCCTTATAAAGAGCACCGAACATCTCCTCTTTTATACGCATAGGGTATGAAAATTTGCCGTTGATATCGCAGAGTGGCATTTGTAAAATACGGCTGTTGCCGGCTTTAGCTCTAATTTGCTTAAGCACCGTCTTTGTAAAAGTCAAAGCGCCCATAGATACAAGCGCAACGGATTTTGGCTCAAAAGATTTTAACAAATCCGCCGCAATTTTTTCATACTCTTCTCTCCAATTTTTGAAATATATCATAGGATGAAAATGAAATCCGACCAAAACGCCTTTTTCGCTCAAACTTTTTGCACTTTGTATGCGTTTTTTGAGCGAAGCTGTGAAATGTTCCTCATTATCAATGACAACTTGCGGATTTAGCGAAAATGTGCAAATGATATTTGAGGGTAAATCGGCTTTTAAGAGGTAACTTATGTTGTCGCTTTTACTTTTAAACTCTAAAAGCACGTTTGGATTTTTACGCGCAAACTCTATCAAAGCCTCTAAAATGTCGTCTTTATTGCCAAGCATCAGTGAATCGGAAGATTGTCCTGTGCCTATATGGTAAATTTCATCCGGTTCTAATTTGATTTGCGAAAGCTTTGAAACGAAATTTTTGTTTAAAGATATTTTGTCGCCGTAAAAAGTTTGCACGGAACAGTACGAACAGCCGTATGCGCATCCTTCTACAACATCAAGCGTCAAAAGATTGCAACATCTGGTTTTGGAAGATGCTACGGGACATTTGCCGAATCCTATAATATCTTTGTCAATATTTAAAAATTCAACTTTTCTATCTTGCTTGAATGTTTTTTCGCAAATATACTCTTTGGGAGAGTTTTTTATCTGTTCATATTTTTCAACAAAACCTTTAAAACTCTCTTTACTTGTCGCTCTATCTTGCCATAAAGTTTGCATGTCTAAATTCCACATTTGCAAATCAACAGCCATCGTGATAAGCTGTCTTATTTGCGAAAAGCTAAAAGAGTAGAGGTTGGATTTTTGTTTTATAAATTCGCGCGTTTTTATATGCAGACTTAAATATGGGCTCTGCTCGCACGCTTTATCAAACTTCAACGCTTTATCTTGCATAAACACTCCATGATAAAAGCGTTTTTTGTATCAAAGAGTTTACTTTGGTTTTTGTAGGAATACTCGTATCTAAATGGTCTGATACGACTTTAAATATATATCTCGTCTTACATGCGCAAGTAGCGCTCAAAAAAGCTTCCCCCTCTTCATCAACCAAACAAGAGTTAACGCTTTTATCTTGATTGACACCGCTTTTGTGCGAAGTAAGCGAAGCGTAAGGGATGTTAAGATTTTTGTGCGTAGCGCAAAACAAGGAGCCTATTTTTATATTTTTGTCGCTGCACCCTGCTATACCGATATTTATAGCGACGCCAGGCTCAAATAGCGTAAAAGCCAAAGCCAAAGCCTCTTTTGTTTTTTGCTCTCCGATGCCTGAGACTATAAGCGCAATATCATCGTTTACATATATGTTGAAAGGGATTTTATTTTTGCATGCGAGATTAAAAAATCTTACTATCGGTTTTGCCTCAGCAACAAGCGCAGTGTGGATAAGTGTCTTTATTTTCATTGCGATATTATACTGAAAGAATATATTCTCGGCAATAAAAAGCAACGAAATGTCACAAAAATCTATCCGCTACTTTTAAATGTGACATAAATCAAATATATTTAATGAATTTACTGCTAAAATCTTAGAATCTGTTTTTTTAGACATATACAAAAATTCTGAAATAAAGGGGAAAAGATGGCTGTCGAAGAAGGAAGAAGAAAGTTCTTCGGCTTCGCGCTTGGTGGATTTGCTGCTGTGGGAGGCGCTTTGTCTCTTGTAGCGATGAAAAAAACGTGGGATCCACTTCCGAGCGTTCAAGCTGCGGGTTTTTTGACTGTTGACCTATCGCCGATGAATGAAGGTGAACTCAGAAAAGTTAAGTTTCGCGGAATGCCTATTTTTATTTTAAAAAAGACAAGTTCCATGAACAAAAATAGTGCAAGAGACGTTGTTGTCGAAGATGCAAATTATACGGTGGTCATAGGACTTTGCACGCATCTTGGATGTATTCCGGACTGGATTGATTCAAAACAACATTTCAAATGCGCCTGTCATGGAGGAATATTCGACTCTGACGGCATGGTCCTTGCTTCTCCTCCCTCAAAACCTTTGCAAATCCCTCCTTTTGAGATAAATGGAAATACTTTGGTGCTTGGCAAAGAGGGACCAGAATATAAACAGCTTACGGCTGAGGCATAAAGGAGAATAGATGGCACATATTAAAAAAGCAAATGGGTTTATAGATTGGTTGGATCAGCGTCTTGCCGTAAGATCGCTTGCAAAAGTATTGATGACAGAGTATTGGATACCAAAAAATATCAACTTTTTGTGGGCTATGGGAGTCGTGCTTTTAGTACTTTTTACGATACTTTTCATCACAGGTCTGTTTTTGTTAATGTATTATAAGCCCGATGTAAATCTGGCGTATGACAGCGTCAATCAAGTTATTATGCAAGAGGTTGCTTACGGCTGGCTTTGGAGACATCTGCACGCTGTGGCTGCATCTTTGATATTTCTCGTTATATATATCCATATGTTTGTGGCAATATATTACGGTTCGTATAAAAAAGGTAGAGAAATTATATGGATTAGCGGTATGCTGTTGTTTGTATGTTTTTCGGCAGAAGCATTCAGCGGATATATGCTTCCTTGGGGACAAATGAGTTATTGGGCTGCTAAAGTCATTACGGAATTATTTGCAAATGTTCCTTTTATAGGCTCAGACCTTGTCGTTTGGATACGCGGAAACTATTTTGTATCGGACGCTACTTTAACAAGATTTTTCATGTTGCATGTAGTGTTGTTTCCTATCATTATCATGGCTATTATCGCTTTGCACTTTTACTCCTTGCGTATACCGCACGTAAATAATCAGGAAGGCGAAGAGCTTGATTTTGAAGAAGAGGTTGATAAATATAAATACGGCAGCAAAAAAGAGTCCAAAGTTATACCGTTCTGGCCTGCTTTTTTATCTAAAGACTTTTTTGTTGTAAGTATATTTTTAGCGTTTTTCTCATATTTGGTTTGCTTCCATTTCAATTTTGCAATGGATCCTATCAATTTCGATCCCGCAAACGATATGAAAACGCCGGCACACATCTATCCAGAGTGGTATTTTCTGTGGAGTTATGAAATATTAAGAGGTTTTTATTTTGACATCGCGGGTATTTCGGCTATGAATATCGGTCTTATAGTGTTTGGTCTGGCGCAAATTATCTTTTTCTTGCTGCCGCTCTTAGACAGAAATCCGAATGTGCTTCCTGCACACAAAAGACCTCTTTTTATGATTTGGTTTTGGGTACTGCTGATAGATATGATATTTTTAACAATTTATGGCAAATTGCCGACAGGTGATGATATATACAGTTTTATGCTTGTCTCAAATAACCAAGGAGGCTTTATAGCTACCGTGATATTTATTATACTGTTTGCATTGCTGCCGATCATAACTACTGTTGAGAGAAAAGGCGGAGGTGCAAAATGAAAGAGATAAAAATTTTAATTGTATTGGTGATTTTCACGCTTATAACATATTATGGCATAGAACCTTTTGCACATACGCAAATGAATCCGCATGTCGCGCCTGCCAATTTTAATATGGAACAAGAGGATATTGACCTTGCCAATGTGAAAATCAAAGAGGCACAAGAGATCTTGGCAAACGCTCAAAACAGATTGGAGCAATCAAACTTAGAAGATGATATAGAAAAACAGCAAAAAGCTTTGGATGCCGCCCAAAAAGATCTTGACAGTGCCAAGGACGGACTTGTTTCATACGAAGAGCTTTGGGGGAATGTAAAAGAGATAAAAAGATTGCAAGGAGATGCTGAGATTGGTGGCGAAGTTTTCAGTATGGCGTGCGTCTCATGTCATGGTTTAAAATCTCAAGGATTTGAGCCGCCGTTTGACGATGCGCTTTCTTCGGAAGCCTACGGCGTCGTAGTACCGGATCTAAGCAAAGCCGGAGCTGTGTATGATAAAGACTTTTTAACGGCTCTGATAATAAATCCCGCACATGCCCTGAAATTAGGCCATAAATTTAACGATGAAGAACCGTTTCCAATGACACAATTTTTCGGTCTTGGAGAAGATCCGAACCAAGAAGTAGCGAATATCGTAGCATATCTTCAATCCATAGCTCCGCAAGATATAAGCGGCAAAGAGGTCTTTGAGGACGCTTGTTTAAGATGCCATGATTTAAAGTATGATAATCTGTTAAGACCGACTGAGCAGACAGCTCTTGAGGCTTATATGGGTTCAAATCCTCCGGATTTATCCATGATAATACGCGCACGCAGCGTCGGATATCTTGAAACTTTTATAAACGATCCTCAAAAAAATATCCCCGGCACATCTATGCCGAGAGTAGGTTTAAATGAAAAATCGCAAAATGAGCTTATAAGCTATTTAGAGCAGATAGGCGACAGCAAAAAGAGCGAAAGAACGACTTTAGGATATTTTATGGTGGGCTTTTTCATTATTTTAGCCGTACTTGCCTATTTGTGGAAAAATGCAGTCTGGAAAGAGCTTCATTAATTACTTTTGATAATTAAAAGCAGGGGTTAATCCCCCCGCTTTTTTAATCAATTTCAAAATCATTTTATGTTTGTATTATTGCAGCAAAATTGTATTTTATACAAAATTTTCTGATAAAAACCGCTTGATCTCCTCTTTTTGTCTATCGCTTATCTCAAGTCTCCAAATAACTTCATCGGTTTCAAAATCTCTATTTTTAAAATCAACGCCTATTTTATTTAAAAAATATTCCATTTTTTGTACAAAGTGATATTTGCACGAAAAACAGAAATCTTCTCTTTTCTCGTAAGGTATCAAGTCTGCTTTTTCCAAAACCATCTTTGAAGCCATGCTGTAAGCTCTCACCAATCCTCCGGTTCCAAGCTTAACACCACCGAAATATCTCACCACCAAAATAGACAAATTTATGCCTTCAATACCCCTCAAAACATTTAACACAGGCTGCGCGGAAGTGCCTCTTGGTTCGCCGTCGTCACTACCGTTTTCCACTATTTGGTCAAATTCGTTTATATATCTGTACGCCCATACTATATGCGTCGCTTTGTGATGCTCGGCTTTGAGCTTTGCATGAAGAAGTTCAAATTCGTCCATAGGCACAACATATGATATAAATATCGATTTTTTTATCTCGTATCTGCAAAAATGGGTAGATTTAACAGTTTGCATTTAAAAATTTTAACAAAAAGCGCTTAAAAGAACTTGCAAGAAAAGTAAAATTGATATAAAATAATAAATTTATAAATATTTTAAGGAATTTGTGTGCTCGTAAACACTTTTCATTTTCAACCGGTCAATCGCAATTTGCTAAAAAAATTCCAAGACAGAATAAATATTGAATACCATTCGCGCAATGTCGGATATTATCATCTGCCAAATAGCGGAACTAAAATCATAGAAGATATAAAAAATTGGCAAAATTCTCTTGAAAATATAGATAGTATCGCCGTTATCGGCGTAGGTGGCTCATCTTTGGGCGCTAAAGCTATATCTGCAATGCTCGCATGTGATAAAAAATTCGGCACGCCGAATCTCTTCTTTTTGGAAAATATAGATCCGATTGCTATAAATGCCACACTCTCTAAGTTAAAATTTTCAAAAACATTATTTTTATTGATATCAAAATCCGGCACCACTCTTGACACAATATCCATAGTCAAAATCATTATGGAGAAATTCAGACTATATCCCGGAGATAAAGAGTTTGCAAATCACTTTGCGGTAATTACGGATAATGATTCGGCTCTTTGTAAGTTCGCCGATGAATACGGCTTGAAAACTTTTTTCATTTCGCGAAATGTCGGAGGGCGATTTTCGGTTTTGAGTGCCGTAGGACTTGTGCCGCTTACGCTTTGCGGATTTAATACCGAAAATCTTTTGAAAGGAGCTGCCGAGTGTGAAAGCGACTTTTTTGAAAAAGGCGATATGACGATTTTGCAAAAAGCTTACGCTTATATAAATGCGAAAGAGACTATAAATGTGTTATTCTCCTACTCGAATGTCTTTAAAGCTTTCAATGAGTGGTACATACAACTTTGGGCAGAATCTTTGGGCAAAAAAAAAGGAGCTAAAAATATTGGTCTCACTCCCATAGGACTTATAGGCGCCATAGACCAGCACTCATTTTTACAACTGATAATAGACGGACCAAAAGACAAAAGCGTAACTTTCATTCGTATTAAAGAGATGAAAGGCGATATGACAATACCAAATTTTTCACTAAAATATATAGAAAAAGCCGATATAAGATCAAATATAAGCGCATCAAAATTATTAAACGAACAAGCTCTTGCGACTATGAAAAGTTTGATTGACAGCGGTGTCACGACAGACGAGATAACACTTGATAAACTTGACGCATACCACGTCGGATATCTTATATATTATTATGAACTTTTAACTTCAGCTTGCGGTATAATGATGGGGGTTAACCCGTATAACCAACCCGGCGTCGAAATAGGCAAAAAGATACTTATCAGAAAATTAGGGAAATATACAAATGCTGTTAAAAAATCTTGAGAGCGAATATTTTGACTGTTTTTAGGAGCAGAAAAAAATTATATGCACAAATATATTTTCAAAATCGGCTTCAAAAAATGCTTTTTGGGTATAATTTAAAAAATGCAAAGGCTGTAAGTGATTATAAATCAAGGCATTGAACATTTTGGTTCGCCGCTTTATCTTGAGAGCGGACGAATCTTAGAATCTTATGATATTGCTTACGAAACTTACGGTAAATTAAATAAAAAACGTACCAATGTAATAGTTGTCTTTCATGCTCTGACAGGCTCTCAGCACGCCGCGGGACGATATGAAAATGATAACAAATTCGGCTGGTGGGACTCTCTCATAGGCGACAGCAAAACGATAGACACCACAAAATATTTTGTGATTTGCGCAAATATCTTGGGTGGCTGTAATGGTTCAACCGGTCCTATGTCCGCAGAACCCTCAAGCGGCAAATTATATCGTTTGAAATTTCCGGTCATTACGATAAGCGATATAGTAAAAGCTCAGCAAAATCTTTTTAAAAGACTGGGCATAAAAGAGGCATTTGCCGTGATAGGTGGTTCTTTGGGAGCTATGCAAGCTCTTTGCTGTGCCATTGAGTATCCGGAATTTGCTAAAAAAGTTATTTTACTGGCGGGCACTTACGCCACTTCTTCTTGGGCTATATCGTTTAATAAAATAGCTATGGAAGGAATAGTAAACGATCCGCGATTTAAAAATGGGCAATATGAAGCGGGTGATTTTGCGGACGAGGGACTTTTGGGGTTGGCTTTGGGCAGAATGGCAGGACACATCAGCTTCTTATCTCCATATTCAATGCGAAAAAAATTTGATAGAAATTATGTCGATACCGATGGTCTGTATGAGCTTTTCGGCAGATTTCAAGTAGAACGATATATGGAGTATAACGGTTACAATTTTTCAAAAAGATTTGATCCTTTAAGTTATCTTTACATCATAAAAGCTATGAATATATTTGACGCGGCGAGAAATTACGAATCACTGAGCGATTCTTTCGGGTTTATAAAGGCAAAACTTTATCTGATAGCTTTTAAAGGCGATTTGTTATTTTTACCCGAAGATATGAAAGTTATAAGAGATACTATGGTCTCTTTAGGCAGAGAAAATATGGTAGAATTCATGTGCGTAGAGAGCGATTACGGACATGATGCATTTTTGGTGGAGTATGATAAATTTGACTCATATATAAAAAAAGTTTTGGATGAGGAGTTTTAATAATGGCAAAAACAGAAAATTTTGAGGACAAATTGGAAAAAGCAAAAGAGCTTTTAGAAAAACTTAGCGAACCCTCATTGGCGCTTGAGGAGAGCATGACTTACTACAAAGAGGGAATAAAAATTTTAAAAGAGGCGTCGTCTCTTTTGGAAAATGCAAAACAAGAGTTTGAAATTCTCTCAAACGAGAAAATCTCATGAACACAAAAATAGCAGCCTTACAGTTGCAAACGCTTCCGATGAGTGAAGCAAAACTCGATTATTACATAAGAATTTGCGCCAAAAACAGCATAAATTTGATAGTCTTGGGAGAATATGTATTAAATAGTTTTTTTAAAGAACTTGAAAATCTTCCAATCGTTACGATAAAAGATCAATCAAAACATAAGCTTGCAATACTCAAAAAACTCGCCAAAACATACAATGTGACGATAATAGCTCCGATAATTTTATGCAAAAAAAACGGGCTTTATAAAGTAACTGCGAGAGTAACCCCAAACGCTGCTTTTTTTTATGAACAAAAATTTTTGATAAATTATAAACATTGGAATGAAGAGAAATTTTTTGCAAATAACAGTAAAGATATGCGGGTACCAATTTTTAATCATGAAGGTGTGAGGATAAGCATTATATGCGGTTTTGATGCGCATTTTGATATATTATGGCAGCAAGTTCAAAAAAGAAAAGCGGACATAGTTTTGGTGCCGAGCGTTAGCACGTTTGAGTCTTTTGATAGATGGAGCGAGCTTTTAAAAACACGGGCTTTTCTAAATAATGTTTATGTTTTACGGATAAATAGAATAGGCGATTTTAAAGATAAAACCTATTCCTGGTATTTTTACGGAAGCAGCGCCCTATACTCTCCAAACGGCGCGATTGAAGCATATTTGGGAGACAACGAAGAGATGCTGATTTGCGATATAGACCTAAACACGGTCAAAGAAGCTTCAAAAGCATGGGGTTTTAGAAGACAACTCGCAAAAAAGAGTATTTTATAAGCAAATCTATAGCGGGTATTTACCCGCTATAAAGATTATAAGCCGACACTAATCGATTTTACAGGATACTCTTTGTCAAACACAGGATCACTGAAATTTATAATTTTAAGCAACCGCTCACTAGCAAGTCTATAAGTTACGTTGACTGTTGCCGAAGCAGCTCCGGTTGGTTTTGGAATACTAAGTTTTCTTATTTCGTTAGCATTCAATCTTGTATCGCTTTTTATAGCTGTGGCAAGATAAGGGATAGTCTCTTGGCCTCTTTTATCCGTATAAATAATCTCTAGGGCATAAGTTTGCGTATTGATTACCGAACCGCTTCCATCTTTAAACTCTAATTTAACATTTATGCTTCTTCCGCCAAAGCCTGTTGGAGCCTTATGGGGAGTTAAGTTTTTCAAAGTAACCACAAAATTATTGCCGCTACTTACAGCGGTAAGTTCTATAGTGTCTTCGAGTACGTCGCTGTTTCTAGCGCTTGCAAATAGATGGGAGCGAATATCTCTTATCTTGGCCGTTACACCCGTCTTTTTTATTTCAGGTGCTATTGCGCCTTGCCTTTGCGTACTCATATGGCATTCGGCGCATTTTTCCTCACTGCCGCTTTGCGTGTACTCAATACCTGTGGTATAAATCTCTACGCCATTTCTTTCGCCGCCAAAATGGCAAACCATACAAAGTTTATTTGAATCCAAAAAGTGCTCTTTTTGAAGCGATTTGTGAATCCTTGCTCTTCCGTCATCTTCAAAAGGACCGTATATCGTATCTAAAGCTCCCCATTCAACCGCCCTAAATCCTCTTGCCTTAAGGCTTGATGTTTCACTGATTTTAGCCACATTGTGACATATGTTGCAACTTATGCCGTCTTTTATCATTTTGTCTTTAACAGATGCTTCCACTTTTTCGGTTTGAGTCGTTTTTATATTTAATACCTCAGATAGCGCAAAAGATTCTTTATCGGCAATCTCTTTAATAGTCATTTTCGGATTGTGGCACTGTGCACACTCTACAAGTACTCCAGCTTCAGGCTGATAAGTTACTCTTCCCATATAATTTATCATTGCTTTATATAAAGGGTTAGAATCAACATGCGAACGCGAATGCCATGTAGTCTTCCAATCTTTGGCCTGATCTTTGTGGCAACTAAAACATATTTCGGATCCTGTAGTTGCACTACCTATTTGCTGCGCTTGGGTAAATGTGGTACACAAGAAAGCCAAACAAATAAACAAAATAGGAATTATTTTAAACATGCATTGCCTTTTAATTAATTTTATACGCTGTTCAAACCACCCTGAGTGGATTACACAACTTATTATGCTAAATTCTACCATAAATAATTGTGAATTTGTTTATGTCAATTAATAATTTAGAGATTTTTACCGATAAATATTTCAGCAAATTAGAAAAAATGATAAAAATGTATATTAATTATTTTAACCGTTTATTGGATAAAATAGCGAGCATTATATATTTTTAGAGGAAAAAATGAATTTTCAACTATATCCATTTGAGAAATTAGATATTTTACTCTCGCATGTTAAATCAAAAAATAGGTCAAAAGAGTTTCGCCTAACTGTAGGTGAACCGCAATTTGAGACACCAAAATTCATACAAGAAGCTTTGCGAAACAATGCACATCTTTTAAATAAATATCCGAAAACCGGAGGCGAACAGATACTTCGCGATTCTCAGATAGATTTTGTAAAAAGACGCTTTGGCGTAGAACTCAAGCAAAATGAACTTGTAACTACTCTTGGAACAAGAGAGGCACTTTTTAATTTGCCGCAATTTTTGCTCTTTAGCAAACAAAATCCGATCATTGCTTATCCAAATCCTTTTTATCAGATTTATGAAGGCGCTGCTATAGCTTCAAGAGCAAAAAGTGTCTATCTTAATTTATCGGAAGAAAATGAATTTAAGCCCATTGCCGATGAAAGCGTTCTAAGCAAGTGTGATTTGGTTATATTAAATTCTCCCTCAAACCCGACAGCTTCTGTTATGAGTATTGATGAACTTAAAGTTTGGATCGAGCTAGCATTGAAATACAATTTTGTACTGATAAACGACGAGTGTTACAGCGAAATTTACGCCAAAACTCCTCCTCCTTCTCTTTTGGAAGCTTGTATCAAAGCAGGAAATAAAGATTTTAAAAATATTCTGGTTTTAAACTCCATATCCAAACGCTCATGCGCACCTTCTCTTCGCTCCGGTTTTGTTGCGGGCGATGCTGAAATTTTGCAGGGATATGCAAAATACAGAACTTATGTCGGATGCGCCGCGCCGCTTCCTGCGCAATTAGCCGCCGCAGAAGCCTGGAGCGATGAATTGCATGTGGAAAAGACGAGACAAAAATATGTTAGAAATTTTGAGATAGCAAAAGAGTTGCTTAAAGTACCTGTGAATGAAGCTACATTTTATATTTGGCTTAAAGTAAAAGATGATGAAACGTTTACGAAGGAATTGTATGAAGAAAAAGGCGTTAAAGTACTGCCCGGAAGTTATTTGGGCAGAGAAAAAGTAGGCAAAGAGTATGTGCGAATAGCTCTTGTATCGGACGAAAACGATACGATAGAAGCGTTGCGAAGAGTAGCTGATTTTCAAAAGGGTATATAAATGTTACAAAAGATACATTTTATAGGTATAGGCGGTATAGGACTTTCGGCTTTGGCAAGATTTTTAAAACAAAAAGGCTACGAAATCTCAGGTTCTGATATAAAAGAGACAAAAATAACCAAATCGCTTGAAAACGAAGGCATAAAAGTGACTATACCGCATGATGAAAGCGCAATAAAAAATCAGGATTTCATTGTGCATTCGGCTGTGATAAAAGACGACAACGCAGAGATGATAAAAGCAAAAAAACTCGGCATAAAAATACTCTCAAGAAAAGATGCACTCCCTTTTATATTGAAAGAAAAAAGGGTTTTTTCGGTTTGCGGCGCACATGGCAAAAGCACCACAAGCGCGATACTTTCATCTATCATAGAAGGTTCCGTGATAATAGGAGCCGAGAGTAAGCAATTTGGTTCAAATATGCTTTTAAAAGATAGTGAAAATATCATTTTTGAAGCTGACGAGAGCGATGAGAGCTTTTTAAATTCCAATCCGTATGTTGCCATAGTAACAAACGCCGAACCTGAACATATGGAGCACTACAATTATGATTTAAATCGGTTTTACGGCGCATATACGAATTTTTTAATAAGTGCGAAAATTCGCGTTATCAACGCTGAGGATGATTTTTTGAGCACTTTGACAAAACTTGAAGCTATCAGGCTGTATCCGAGCAAAGATATAAAAGATTTACAATATATAATGAAAGACGGTGAACCGTTCACATCTTTTACATTAAAAGATTTGGGAAGTTTTGAAGTTTGGGGAATAGGTTTTCATATCGCCATAGATGCGTCATTGTCTATCTTGGCGGCATTAAGCGAACTGCCTTTAGAGACGATAAGAGAAAACATCAAAAATTTTAAAGGGATAAGAAAAAGATTTGATATTTTATATTCCGCACAAAACTTTACTCTGATAGACGACTACGCACATCACCCCACAGAGATAAAAGCAACGCTAAAATCAGCTTCTATTTTTGCAAAAATGGCCGGATTAAATAAAATAACAGCCATTTGGCAACCACATAAATATTCCCGTACAATCGACAATCTAAAGGCTTTTGTGGAGTGTTTTGAAGGGGTTGACGAATTGGTGATTTTACCTGTATATTCCGCCGGGGAAGCGAAAAGAGAGATAGATTTTGCGAATGAATTTAAAGCATATAAGCCGATTTTTGCAGACAAATTGGAACGCAAAAAAGATTTCATTACACTTTTGAAAACCAAAGATTGCATAAAAACATTAAATGAAGGAGTTGTAATAGGTTTTGGAGCAGGAGACATAACTTATCAATTAAGAGGAGGGGTTTGATGATACGAGTTATAATTTTTACGATTTTAGCTCTTGTGTTGATAGCTTTTATCATTGCAAGGATTGAGAGTTTATCAAAAAATACAAAAATCATTATCTGCGTTTTATGCACGCTGCTTGTAGCCGGCGTAATTATTTATCAACTTTCGGTAGATAAAAGGAGTGATATCAATAGAGAGCTTGTAAGCTTATTTGGCAGAGGAGAGAAGCTTGTCTGCAAAAAATACGAGGTAGACAATACGAAGTTTAATTATGTAGGCGGCACTAAAGTTTTTGTTGGACTTGATAATTTTAGCGATGTAAAAGGAGTCGTCATACCGATAGAAGAGTGCAGGTTAAAATAGTGCAAAAATTGATTTTGAAGCTTGATTTGGACGGATATATAACAAGTTATAAAAACCTTCTTGCCCGAGAAAAACCCATTTTTATGGAGGGTGATGCAAAGCTGCATTTTCGTTTCATCAAAGAGCTTCAAAATTATGACTTAAATCCGCCCCCACAAGTGGATAATATGGATAAAGAACTCGTGCATCTTTCAAAACAGGGAATTTTGCATATAAAACAGATTTGGGAATTTATCAAAATTATCCGTTACTTCCTATATTTGAAACAAAAAAAATTTGAAGGCATTGTAGATGATTGGATAAAAAGCGTTGATATATCGCCTTTGATTTTAAAAATCGAAAATTGGTTTGATAAAAACGGCGATTTAAAAGAGGAGATTGACGAAAAATTTCTCAGCATAAACGCTTCGCTCAAAATAGTCAAAGAGAAAATCGACTCTCATCTGAAAATTCTTCTTACATCTTCAAAATTGCAAGAATTTTTAGTAGATACGCAGGTGCATTTTTTGAATGAACAAGAGACATTTTTGCTGCGAGGAGGTTTTAACAACGTCATAAAAGGTTCCATAGTAGGCAGAAGCGGTAACGGATATTTTTATGTTTCACCTCATTCGCTTGAGAGTTACAAAAAACAAAAAAGCGATTTGACAGATAAAAAAGAGGCTCTGATATACGAATATGCAAAAAAAATAAGCAGCGAATTTGGTAAACAACTTCTATTTTTGAAATTTATCAATAAAGAATTTGACAGATTTGATAACTACATGGCAAGGGTTTTATTTGCCAAAAGATTTGACGCAGAATTTGTTCTGCCAAGCAAAGACAGCGATATAATTTTGAAGAATTTTTCACACCCCGCACTACATGAACCAAAACCAATCAGCGTTAATTTCAAAAAAAATATTTTGCTGATAACAGGCGTAAATGCCGGTGGAAAAACAATGTTTTTAAAATCCTTGCTTTCAGCCGCATTTTTGGCAAAATATCTACTGCCGATGAAGATAAATGCCGCAAATTCTCACATAGGAAATTTTAAAAATATCAAAGCTATCATTGAAGATCCGCAAAATGTTAAAGACGATATCTCTACATTCGCAGGTCGCATGATTGAGTTTAGTAAACTTTTTACGATAAAAAGCGCACTTGTCGGAGTAGACGAAATAGAGCTCGGTACAGATGCTGATGAGGCTGCAAATCTTTTTTGCGCTATATTGGAAAACTTGATCAAAAAAGAGATAAAAATCATCATCACAACTCATCACAAACGTTTAGCGTCCATGCTCGCCGCAAACGAACATGTAGAGTTATTAGCAGCATTGTATGATGAAAAAGCACAAAAACCGTTATATGGATTTTTAGAGGGAATTATAGGTAAAAGTTACGCTTTTGAAACGGCGTTAAGATACGGCATAGCACAAAATATTGTAGAAAAAGCCAAAACTTTATATGGCGAAGATAAAGAAAAACTGAATGAACTGATACAAAAAAATATTGATTTGGAATTGCAAAGCAGAATAAAATTAAAAGAGTTTGAGCAAAAAGAGCAGATGCTCTCAAAACTGACAAATTCGTTGGAAGAGCAAAAAGATAAACAACAAGAGGAATTTGAAAAGATCAAAAGAGACTTTGAGAGCAAATATATGGAAGCTATCTCTTTGGCCAAAGAAGCAGCACGCGAAAAATCAAGTGAAAATATACACAGACTTCTAAATCAAACTAACAAAGTAAAAGAGACTATCATCACTCCTCAAACTAAAAATACGGAAGATATCAAAGCGGGAGACAAAGTAAAATACGGGGCGCTGAAAGGGGTTGTGCTAAGTATTAAAAAAGAGATTGCGTCTATCGAAGCTGAGGGTATTATAATGCATCTTCCCAAATACTCTTTAAAAAAAATCCGCTCCAACCAACCTGTACCGCCTGTAAAAAAGAAAAACGGCATCTTTCTGCAAAGACCTACAAATGTCGGAGTAACGCTTGATTTGCATGGACTCAGGAGTGATGAAGCGATAGAAAAAACTGATAAATTTTTATCAGACGCGCTTTTGGCAGGTTTCGACGAGGTGCAAATTTATCATGGAGTCGGTACGGGTAAACTTGCATTTGCTATAAAAAATTTTTTAAAAACGCATCCCAGTGTAAAAGAATTTTTTGACGCTTCCGTAAATAATGGAGGTGCCGGAGCTACTATAGTGAGATTATAAATCTTACAAATACAATATTTTACAAGCTATAAAATTTTACTTGATATGCAACAAAAAATATATCGCCGCAAAAAATTTTAAGCCCCGATATCGCAGGGGCTTATAAAATTAATTCAAAGTCTGTTTTAACTTCCAAAGTTCTTTTTCAAACTCTTTTACTTGATCATCTGCGTACGCGGCAGTAGCTTTGTCTTCTTCTTCATCCGCTAATTTGGAAAGGATTTTAAACTCTTCAAGCAAATATGAAAAATCTTTATATATATTTTCAAGTACATACTTAGTATCGAAACTATCGCCTTTTTCCGTTTTGATCTTGGTGTTTTTGACTATATCGTCAAGCGTCAAAACAGGTTTTGAGTCAAGCTGCAAAATCCTCTCGGCTGTATCATCGTAAATAGTAGCAACTTTATCATACAAACTTTCTGTATACGAATGAACGGAAGCAAATTGCAACCCTTTTATATTCCAATGATAATTGTGAATCTTCACAAACAGAGCAATAGCATCTGCTTGAATACTTTTTAACTGCCCTACAACTTTTTTCTTTCCCATGTAAACTCCCTTGAAAGTATTTATAAGATATTACCTACTTTAAACTTACATTTGCGTGAAAAAACAGTAAAATCAAATATGATTTAGAGTATCAATATATCTTATCACTCTTTTCAGCCTATAAACCTCAATACTCCACTGCATTTTTTACACATGTAAACCGCTCTTTTTTTCGCAACTTTTTTGTGTCGTACGGATGTTAGATGATATTTACTGCAAGAACAGGCGTAAGGATATGTTTCGCGCTTTTTGTCTGCAAGATTGTAATGCACTTTGTCTATTTTGGCATATTCAACACCGCTTAAAACTTCAACTATATTTTTCCACTCTTTAGAATGCGGTTTGCTTTTAACAAAAAGCTCCATTTGAATGGCATGCGCAAACTCGTGCGTTAAAACATCTTTTATGTAGATTTTATTGAACTCTTTTAAAAGTTTTGCGTGCAAACGAATGAGATAGTTTTTGGAAGAGAGCTTTTTGCACTGCCCTATGAGTCTGCATCCTTTCAAATCAAAAGATAGCTCGATCTTTAAAGAAAGACCATAATAAAAGCTTGCCTTTTGTTTTAATTTGTCTAAAAAATATGCTAAAAAATCCATGATGAGATTGTACAAAAATTTAGATTAAACCACAAAAGCGGTAATTTTGTATACTGAAATCTTTTGCACGAATTACTTTTTTGGCAATAGTGATTAGGTTGACTATAGCGAATATCAAATATTTTTGAGGCACAAAATCAAAATATAAAAAGTATTGTTGTTTCGTCGTTTTATAACTTGTTTTAATCTTTGCTATTTTTGACAAAATATTATCTGCAAAAGATGAAATTAATACAAAAAATAGATAAAATATTATGAAAATTTTATAGGGAGTTTAAATGGAACTAAAGGACGGGATTTCGCTGGTTTTAAGCGGCGGAGGCGCCAGGGGAGCTTTTCATTTGGGAGTATTACAAGCATTGGATGAGTTAAAAATTCCGATTCGAGAAATAAGCGGAGCGAGTATAGGAGCAATTGTCGGAGCTTTTTATTTAGCGGGTAAGACTCCTGTTGAGATATTTGATTTTTTTGATTCGCGCAAATTTTTCAAAGTTTTAAAATTCAATATTTTTAAGGGATCTTTATTTAAAGTAAATGTGGAACATAAATTTTTTGATGAGATGATAGGAAATCTTAAAAATATCGAAGAACTTTCTCGTCCTTTATATGCAAGCGTCACGGATATCAAAAAAGGAGCTGTTTCGTATTGCAGCAAAGGCGATATTAAAAAAATCGTATCGGCTTCCGGAGCTTTATATCCGATTTTCGCAACGGTTGATATTGACGAGAGTAAACTCATAGACGGTGGAGTAATGGACAACTTTCCGATACAACCGCTTTTGGATACAAAATATCCGATCTTAGGTTCCAACTTGCATCCAAACGTATACAAACCGAAACAGTCAGTAGCCATCAGAGCTTTTTTCCTGACATGCATGACGCACGGAATGAAAGAAAAGATAAAAAGATGTGATTACTACCTTGCGCCCGAAGAGCTCGCAAATCACCATATTTTGAGTCTTAAAAATCTGGATAAATTATTTACGTTAGGATACGAAGAGACAAAAAAAGTTTTGCTCTCTTAGCTTTCTATCCATGATAAAACGTAATACCCAACCTCATCGCCGTTTATATCTATTATCGGAGTGTATGCGATATACTTATCGTCGCTTTTTAGATATCCCGTACCTGAAAATTCCACATCATTCAAAAAACTCAGACCGTTTGTTTCACGATTTGTTATCGTATAATTTTTCAATATCAGTTTTTCGTTATATTTTACATTACTGGCTTTGGGCAAATAACTGTTTTTCATCAAAACATACAAATCTATCCCGATATTTTCAAAAAACTCCGTATACTCCTCGGGAAATACCATAGTCTCTATAGCGCCTATGTAACTATCACGTTCAAACACCGGAACTATGACTCGCATGGAAATTCCATATTCACCTATCTCTATGCCTTGCACAGGCTCTTTTGTCTCTTTTGCTCTATTAAGCGATTCTCTTATGAAAACAGAATCGATATCGGCCCTTGTTTTGTGATGATTTAAGCAAATAAAACTCGAATGATCACTTACATACAGATGCATTACCATATTTTCAAAAACTTTGTATTTTTCCATCACCATTTCAAAATCCGGAATATAACCCAAACACGCATCGTTATCTCCTTTTAACAAGCATTGCATTATATACGGATTTTTTGACAGCGCGAGAGACAAAGACAGAGCAACATCCGAAGTTTCATCTAATTTACTATCTAAAACGGTTATCAAGGAGTCTATCTTTTTTTCTATTCCGATTTTTTCTTCGTAATTAAGAGCTTTATTATAAAAAAAGAACATAACCATTACTATTGCTGTTGTTATTATTACGCTAACGATAAATTTCTTTTCCACTATTTTTCCTTATTTTTTATATATATTAAATGTATACGTAAATATAGAGCCTTTGTCTTTGGCTGATTTTACATCTATACAAATACCGTTTTCTTTGCAAATATTTTGAACGATATTAAGTCCCAATCCGAACCCTTTTTCGGTCGTATTTTCTCTTTTAAAACGCTCAAAAATATTTTTAGTGTTTCTTATCCCCTCTCCTTCGTCCCGCACCAAAAATACCCCTTGCGCATTTTCATTTTTACGCAAAACAACCTCTACATGTCCTTCAAAAAAAGAGTATTTAAGAGCATTTGAAATGTTATTATCTATCAATCTTTGAAGCTCCATTTTGTTGATATATATTAAGATGTTCGGTTTGATATCAGACTTTATGGAGATTGATTTTGACATGGCAATATCTTCAAAAAAACTCATTCTAAGATTTAAAAATTCAGAAAAATCGATGATCTCTTTTTCGTACGAAACCCTTTTGTGTTTTATATAATACTCTATATCTTCATAAGCCATCTGTATCTGCTTTAGAGCCGATTTAATTCTTTGAATATATTTTGAATTTTCGTCTTTTTCATTCATCAATTCCAAATTTATTTTAATGACTCCAAGCGGCGTTTTCAATTCGTGTATAGTATCGTTGAAAAAATCGTCCATATACTTTTGTATTTTCTGGTAGCGATGTACTCCGACTTTTATAAACAGATCGCTCATAAAAAATATGATAAAAGGAATGAACAGAAAAAGCATTGCCGCTATAAAAACTATTTTATTATAATTCAACTGTTTTTCAACTATCATATAAAAAAGATTTTTACCTACTTTTATCTCTTTTTGATAATAGATATTCGGATATTTTGAATATATTTTAAAGTCAACCAAGTCCAAAGAGTTTTTTATATTGCCGAACAAAAGCTCTCTTTTCTCATTATATATGTTTGCTTTAAATCTTACGCTTCTTGGCGCTTGTGGATTTTCTTGTCCGAATATCTCTTTTTCATTTGCGTCCATCCATCGTAAAATTTCGTTGATGCTTTTGGTCTTCTCTTCAAATACAGCACCCATCAAAGCAAAGTAACTCGGAATGCAAAACATCGCTATAATTACTGCCGTGTAAATTGCCGCTATTTTAAAACTACTTTGTGACGACATCTATTTTATACCCCAACCCTTTTGAAGATTTTATAAAATTTTTGTGTGTTTTCATGCGTATTTTTCTGATATGCATTCTAATATCTGCGTGACTTACCTCTTTATTTTTCCACACATTGTCTTTTAATAGCTTTGTGCTACAAAATCTGTTTTTTTTACGTATCAAAAAACGCACTATATGAAGCTCTTTTAGGGTCAGAGCTATCTCTTCGCCATCTTTTTTAAGTTTGTCCGTAACAAAATCAAAAGTTATTTCATTGTCTACTACTACCATGTTTTCATCGTTTGCACATTGTGTGTTTTTAATAAGTTTATCGATTCTAAATCCAAGTTCTTTTAATTCAAATGGCTTTTTGAGATAATCACTGCATCCGAGTTTGTAACATATTGTTATGCTGTTTATATCAACAAGAGCTGTAATGATTATGATAGGAACCTTAAAATTTGTCTCTTTTAGATGCCGCATTAATCTGTAGCCGTTAAATTTTGGTATCTTTATATCTATCAAAAGGATATGATACTCTCTGCTCAAAATAGCCTCAAGTGCACTTTCGCCGTCAAAAAAAGAGTCTACGTTATGACCGATTGATACAAGATACTCTTTTATGCTTTCATTATATATATAATCATCTTCGACAACAAGAATTCTCACAAAAAACCTTTTAAATATCAAAATATACTAAAGTCTATCAGAGTAAAGTTAACTGTTTATGAAGGTTTTGAGAAGATAAAACGCAGCTGATTTAACTTATATAAAAATAATCTTTAAGTAAAGTTGGAATACGTATACACATATGTTTGACAAATCGGATATATAAAATATCATTTAAAATAAGGTTATGAAAGCAGACAAAAAATATTGTATTTTTGCTATACTTTTACTTTATTTAAAAACTTTGGAGACAAAATGAAACCCGGTGACAAAGGAATAAAGAGGATTTTAAAAGCGTCTGTGTATTCATATGAAGGGTTTAAGGAAGTTTTTAAAACAGAGGCGGCATTTCGCCAAGAGCTGCTTTTATGTGCGATTTTATTTATTGCGGCACTTTTTATGCCGATAACTGTTATTGAAAAACTTTTTTTAATAAGCTCTTTATTTATTATTTTGCTGATGGAGTTAGCAAATACGGCTATTGAAGCGGTAGTAGACAGAATCTCCGATGAAAAACATGATTTGTCAAAAAAAGCTAAAGACACGGGAAGCTTGATGGTGCTTGTAGCATTTGTGTACGCTGCTATTGTTTGGGGCGCAATAATTTGGATAAATTTTATTTAAAACAGTTCTTACATAAAATTACACTCAAAATGCTCACAAGTAAATTGATAAATGCGTTGTAAAAATAGGAAAAACGGAAGTATTTTGCAGTTAAAATTTGCTTTATTGATGAGACATTCGTCTGTTAGTAATATTTTTGCGCTAAAGCTTATCATAACAATATACACTTTAATATTGAATATTTGCTCGAAACCGCTTATATTTTAAAGATTGACACGGCTGAATTTTTCAAAGAAGTTAAGACAAATTAACCCTTCTCGTATCCTCTGATATAAAAAGTCTCTTTGCCCTGCACTTTTTCAAGTTCTATCTTATATTTTTTTGCCCAATTGTTTATCAGTTCATTAACTCGCGTTATAAGTTCGCTGTTCGATTGATTTTTTATCTTCAAAAAATCATGCGAACTTGAAAGTGCGATGAATGAATTATAATGTTTTAAGTTGTCGTTTAGTGCTATAATGTGATTTGATATTTGGTCAAATTTTGAAGTATTATTCCTGACTTTTTCAAGCTGAGCTAGTAGCGCATCGGTTATACTATAGCCAAGCTGCGTCAAAAATGCCTCTTTTGTCATAACCATGATTTTCTCCTTTTCATATTTAGCTTTGTGTTGATATTAACACATCTTCGATAATTTTTGTTATATCGCCGTCTAATATAGCGTCCGTTTGTGAATATGCAATATTGCTTCTTGCGTCTTTTACTTGTTGATAAGGCGCCAAAACATAACTTCTTATCTGATGTCCCCAGCCGATTTCGCTTTTTGGTTTTCCGTCTTTTATGGCTTGCTGTTTTTCAAGTTCAAGTTCATATAGTCTTGATTTTAACATTTTCATAGCACTTGCTTTGTTTTTGTGTTGGCTTCTATCATTTTGACATTGAACTACGATATTTGTCGGAATATGCGTAATTCTAATGGCACTCTCCGTCTTATTTATGTGCTGTCCGCCTGCACCGCTTGCGCGATATGTATCAACTCTTATGTCTTTCTCTTCTATCTGTATATCAATATCATCATCAACTTCAGGACTTACCATAACCGAGCTAAAAGAAGTGTGTCTTTTTGCATTTGCGTCAAACGGACTAATGCGAACAAGTCTGTGAATGCCATTTTCGGCCTTGAGATAACCATATGCATTTTCACCTTTGACGATAAAACTTACATCTTTAAGCCCAGCCTCATCGCCTTCTTGAAAGTCAAGGGTCTCAACTTTAAAGCCCATTCTCTCGCTCCATCTAAGATACATGCGATATAACATACTCGCCCAATCGTTTGACTCCGTTCCGCCGGCTCCGGGATGAATGCTTACTATCGCATTTACGCTGTCGTGTTCTCCGCTTAACATCATAGATATTTCAAGGGCAGTTATCACATTTTCAAGGCTTGGAGCGTCTTCGATGAGAGCGTTTGCAGTATTTTCATCATTCTCATCATTTGCCATATCCCACAAATCTTTTGCATCTTTTACGGCATTTTTGGCATTCTCGTATTTTTTGTATATATTCACAAGCTTCGTTTTCTCTTTTGCAAGCAATCCCGCATTTTTAGCATCTTCCCAAAAACTCGGATCTTGTTCTATCGCTTCTATCTCTTTTAATCTTTTCAAAAGTTCATCTGTTTTTACTATCTTCGCAATGTTTTCTATTTTGACGGTAAGCTTTTTCAGCAACTCCGTATATTCATAACTATCCAAACTAACTCCATAAATTTTGATATAATCAGCTTTTTAAAAAGTAAATTTTACAAAAAAGCAGCTAAAATGAAAATAGTATCAACGGCAAAAGAGTTGACGGCAATTAGAGAAGAGTTGAAAGGAAGCGTTGGTTTGGTTCCTACAATGGGAGCTATGCACAATGGACATCTGTCTTTAATTCGTCAGGCAAGAATACAAAATGACACGGTTATCGCATCTATTTTTGTAAATCCTACGCAATTTTTACCACACGAAGATTATGAGAAATACCCACGCCGAGAAGAAGCAGATTTGAAAATCTGTACATTAGCCGGCGTAGATATGGTATTTATGCCCACACGTGAAGAGATGTACGCAAAGATAGAACCTGAAATTTCTGCTCCGAAAGATTTGGCATATATTTTAGAAGGTAGCAGCAGACCCGGACATTTTGACGGAGTTTTGAGAGTAGTGCTGAAACTTTTCAATCTGACTCGTCCGACAAACGCCTATTTTGGCAAAAAAGACGCTCAACAGTTGTATATCATACAAAATATGGTAAAAACTCTGTTTTTAAATATCAATATAGTCCCTTGCGACATAGTAAGAGAAAGTGACGGTTTGGCTCTCTCTTCCAGAAATATCTTTTTGGACGAAAAAGAAAGAGTGCAGGCTTTAGCTCTTAGCATAGCTCTTAAAAATGCCTCTCAAGCCATCATGAAAGGCGAGAGAGACGCAAAAAAGATAGAGCTTATCATGATAGAATCTTTGCAGGATTTAAGAGTAGACTACGCAAAAGTGCTTTCTCGAGATTTTGAGGCAAAAGAGCAGATAGTTATCAAAGAGACTATTTTGCTCATAGCAGCATTTGTTGGAAACACAAGGTTGATCGATAACTTATGGATTTAAAAAATATGAATAAAAAACTGCATTTAGTATCGCTTGGATGCAATAAAAATTTAGTTGATAGCGAAGTAATGCTCGGGCGTTTAAAAGATTATGAACTTGTTGATGAACCGGAAATCGCAGATGTTTTGATAGTAAACACATGTGGATTTATAGGTGCGGCAAAAGAGGAGAGTTTAAAAACGATTTTTGATTTGCATGTGAAGAGAAAAAAAGATTCGCTACTAGTTGTTAGCGGCTGTTTGACTCAAAGATACAAAGAAGAGCTTGTCAAAGAACTTCCGGAAGTTGACGTTTTTACCGGCGTTGGAGATTATGATCATATAGATATGCTGATAGAAAATAGAAAAAGTCAGTTTTCAAACTCTACTTATCTGATAGATGATGAAGAGCGGATAATAACAGGAGTTAATGCACACGCTTATGTTAAACTCTCAGAAGGCTGTAATCAACAATGTAGTTTTTGTGCGATTCCAAGTTTTAAAGGAAAACTAAAATCACGTGAGCTTGAAAGTATCGTAAGTGAAGTGAAAAAACTTTGCTCACAAGGTGTGAAGGATTTTAGCTTTATATCACAAGATAGTAGCTCTTATCTGAAAGATAAAAAAGTTGATGACGGACTTTGTCTACTGATAGATGAGATTGAAAAAATCAAAGATGTAAAAAGTGCGAGAATACTCTATCTTTATCCATCAACAACTTCCAATGTTTTGATAAAAAAGATTATAAGCTCATCAGTTTTTCATAACTACTTTGATATGCCGATACAACACATAAGTGATAGTATGCTTAAAAAGATGAGAAGAGGTGCGGGTGAGAAGAGGATAAAAGAGCAACTTACTCTAATGCGTCAAGCCCCAAACTCTTTTGTTAGAACGAGTTTTATAGTCGGACATCCTGATGAGAGCGAGGAAGAGTTTGATTATATGTATAACTTTTTGAAAGAGTTTAAATTTGATAGAGTCAATGTTTTTGCGTATTCTGATGAAGAAGATACTCCAGCGCATGAGATGGAAAACAAAATATCTACAAAAATCATCAATCAAAGACTTAAAAAGTTGGAAAAAGTTATAGAAAAAAATACAAATGAGATGTTAAAACAAAATGTCGGCAAAGAAGTCACGCTTTTTATCGAAGGTGAAAATAGCGAACACGAACTTTTTTTAGGAGCAAGAAAACTTATTTGGGCGCCTGAAATTGATGGTGAAGTGCTTATCAACGACTCTTTGATTGAAAACTTGCAAATCGGCGATATAGTTAAAGCTAACATTACCGATTGTGTTGAGGATAAACTAATTGCAACCGCTACGAGAAAAATCTAACATTTGGGAAAATCTAAAAACAAGCAAAAATCTTTTAGCATTTTCCAGCGGAGTCGATAGTTCCGCACTTTTTTTTATGTTAGTCGAAAATGATGTCAAGTTTGACATTGCGATAGTTGATTATAACTTAAGAGCGTCATCCAAAGATGAGGTAAATTACGCAAAAGAACTTGCAGAAACATATGATAAAAAAATATTTTTAAAAAGCGTAAAACTCACAACTTCCAATTTTGAAAAAAAAGCAAGAGATGAAAGGTACGATTTTTTCACCGAAATTATCAAAGAAAATGGCTACGACACGCTTTTAACCGCTCATCATTTAGGCGATAAATTGGAGTGGTTTTTTATGAGATTTGTTCGTGGGAGTGGGGCGGTTGAGCTTAACGGATTTTCTTTGGAAGAGAAGTATGAAAATTTTCGTATAGTTCGCCCTTTGATATACAAAACAAAAGATGAGCTCTTAGATTTTCTTAACGACAAAGGACACAAATATTTTATTGATGAGAGCAATTTTGATGAAAAGTATGAGAGAAATTACTTTAGAAAACATATCTGCACGGGGCTTTTAGATAGATATAAAGACGGGATAAAAAGAAGTTTTGAAGCTCTTGAAACGGATAAAAAGCTACTTTTAGATGATGAATATGAAAAGATAAAAGAGCTATATTTTTTCAAAAGAGATAAAAATGAGATAAGGCAAATTGCGAAAATCTTGAAATTTTTTAAGATTGTCTTAACAAAAGCTCAAAGAGAAGAGTGCGAAAAAAATAAAAATTGCGTAATCAGCGGAAAAGTCGCTGTTGGAAAAAACGACATTTATGTTTTTATAGCGCCGTTTATCAAAGATGTTACCATGACAAAAGAGTTTAAAGAAGAGTGCAGACTATCAAAAATCCCCCTTCATGTAAGAGCGTATATGTATAAAAACGATATAAATGCAAAAAAATTAAAGAAGCTATAAATAGCCTCTTTAACTTAAATTATCTCAATTTTCTATCTATCGGACAACCATTTTTCTTCAAAATATTCATCCAGCCTAAAAATGAGTAAATTAAAACCGCACTAAGCATAACGCCACCGCCATAATTCATCACAAAAAGCAAAATATCAACAGGTGCGCTGACAACCACGATAGAAGGAGAAACCGAAAATCCCTCAAACCAAATATTCGCAAGAAGTCCGGTAAATAAACCTACGCCAACAGATAAAAGAGCTCGTTTTTTGTATATCTTTTTCTCTATTATCAAAAGTCCGGCGATTGTGAAAATGACCAAAAAAGAGATAAATATCAATGGTATAAACATACCGCCTAACATCTCTTTTAAAATATTATACATAATAGGTAGTGTAATCTCTTTCATTTTTTCTCCTTTTTTACATTAAACCACGCATCATTGCTTGGTAGTTTGGCTG
>JAIRSJ010000117.1 GCA_031255525.1 Campylobacteraceae bacterium | reverse complement strand
GACCGCGGCGCTATTTAAAAGGAGCAGATAATGGATTGGGGTAAAGTTGTTTATATATTTTTTGCTTTGATGAGTTTAACCACGACGGCAGGATTTTTATATGAGCATAATGAATTTGCTCTCTTCGCGGCGATGGGTATCAATCTAATCTCGACATTTTTAAAAATCGGTATTAAAAATACACTCTCGGCCGAACTGTTCGCAAGTTCTTTGGTGGCTGATTTACATCTTATCCCAGCGTTTTTAGTGCTTGAGATATCCGGAAGTATGGATATAGTAATCGCACTTTCGATAGGCGCAATCATAGCAAATCTGTTTTCGCTGATATTGGTATTGGTGGAGTCTGCAAAAGCGAGGGATGAGTTTTAATGGAGTATAAAGTTTTCGAAATTGAAAAAAAGTGGCAGACAAAATGGGATGAGATGGAAATCTTTGAGCCTCTTAATGATTTTGAAAAACCGAAAAAATATATCTTAAGCATGTTTCCGTATCCAAGCGGACGCATACACATGGGGCACGTAAGAAATTATACTATAGGCGATGCCATAGCAAGATATTACAGAAAAAAAGGATTTAACGTCTTGCATCCGATAGGGTGGGACTCTTTTGGAATGCCGGCCGAAAACGCAGCCATAAAACACAATGTTCACCCAAAAGCATGGACTTATGAAAATATTGATTATATGAGAAAAGAGTTGCGTTCTTTAGGACTTTCATTTTCAAAAACACGCGAATTTGCAACAAGCGATCATATATATACAAAACACGAGCAAGAGATATTTATAAAAATGTATGAAAAAGCTCTTGTGTATAGAAAAAAAGCCTCTCTTAACTGGTGCGAGAGCTGCAAAACAGTGTTGGCTAATGAACAGGTAGAAGATGGCAAATGCTGGAGATGCTCAAATGAGGTTGTGCAAAAAGAGATGAGCGGATACTATCTCAAAATATCTCAGTATGCAAAAGAGCTTCTAAACTCTATAAAGGAACTCAAAAGCGGTTGGCCAAATCAAGTTTTAGTGCAACAAGAAAACTGGATAGGTCAAAGCGAAGGATTGGAATTTGAGTTTAAGTTGAGTGAAAAATCTGCGCAAAAGCTGAATAAAAAGTTTGAAAAATATACTGTTTTTACTACAAGAGCAGATACTATTTACGGCGTTACCTATTCTGCTTTAGCGCCCGAGCATCCTATAGTCAAAGAGCTTTTGGAAAATAATCTTTTGGACAAATCAAGCGCACAGAAGATAAAAGATATGCAAAAGCTAAGTTCGCGCGATAAACAGACGGCTGAAAAAGAAGGAGTATATCTTGGTATAGATGTTATTCATCCTCTGACAAAAAAAGAGATTCCTGTTTGGACGGCAAATTTTGTTTTACTCGAATATGGTGGCGGAGCAGTTATGGCTGTTCCAGCACACGATAGCAGAGATCATGAGTTTGCCCTTAAATTTAATCTGCCTATCATTCAAAGCATAAGACCAAAAGAGGGTGAGTATTCTGTAAAAGAGGCTATGTGCGAAGATGGGTTTTTGGTAAATTCGGACAACTTTACAAACCTTGAATCTGCAAAAGCAAGAGAAGAGATAACAAGATATTTTGAGAAAAACGCTCTTGGCAAAAAAGTGATTAATTATAAAATAAGAGATTGGGGCATAAGTCGCCAAAGATATTGGGGCGCTCCGATTCCAATTGTGCATTGCAAAAAATGTGGCGCCGTTGCAGAGAAAAAAGAAAATTTACCGATTATTCTTCCGGATGATGCGAAAATCACCGGCGAAGGAAATCCTTTAGATAAGCATCCAACATGGAAGTTTGTCAAATGTCCCAAATGCGGCGGCGATGCCGAGCGTGAAACGGACACTATGGACACATTTGTACAATCAAGCTGGTATTTTTTAAGATACACAACCCCTCCTGCATTGTGGGAAAATGCACCTTTTGATAAAGAGAGTGTAAAGTACTGGATGAATGTTGATCAGTATATAGGCGGCATAGAGCATGCTATTTTACACCTTTTGTACGCTAGATTTTTTACGAAAGTTTTGAGAGATTTGGGATATATAGATAAAGATATAAACGAGCCGTTTGCCAATCTGCTGACACAAGGTATGGTACTAAAAGACGGCGCTAAAATGAGTAAATCCAAAGGAAATACGGTCGATCCTGACAATATCATGGAAAAATACGGTGCGGATACGGCAAGACTTTTTATTTTGTTTGCCGCTCCGCCGCAAAAAGAGTTGGAGTGGAACGATAGCGCAGTAGAAGGTGCATTTAGATTTATCAAGCGTTTGGTTGATAGAAGCGACAATGTTTTAATATGTGAGAGTTTGCCGAAAATTAACCATAAAGAACTCAATAAAGATTCTCAATATGCCAGAAAAAAAGTCTATGAAGCGGCAAAAAAATCAATCGACATATTTGAGAGTGGAACTTACGCTTTTAACACGCTTGTAGCGGCTTCCATGGAAGCTTTTAACGCTTTAAGTGTGCAAGAGGACAAATATGTGTGGACAGAAGGTTATTATATACTTTTAAATATTTTAGAGCCTATAATACCTCACATAACAAGCGAGCTTAGCGAAATATTTTTTAAGTGTAAAAATTTTATGCACGATATCAAGATAGATGAAGGTGTATTTGTGTCCGAAACGGTGATTTTGGCCGTTACCGTGAACGGCAAACGCAGAGGTGAATTTGAGATAAGCGCAGACGCAAGTGAAGAAGAGATAATAAAAACAGGCAAGATTGCCGTATCGAAGTGGCTTGAAGGGGCTACTATAAAAAAAGAGATTTATGTCGATAAAAAACTTGTAAATTTGGTAATTGCATGAAAAAAGCATCCGTTTTTCTTTTATCGCTGTTTTTGTTGGCAGGTTGCGGCTACAAGCCAAGTTCACATTTTGCCAAAAGCGTTTTGGGTAGCAGAGTCTATATACATGTAGCTATGAGCAGAGAAGATCCGCAAAACACTGTTTTGATCAAAGATGCCATGTCAAACGCTTTTATAGATAAATTCGGTTCCCAGATTGTTGCAAAAGAGTTTGCGGACACCGTACTTAACGTTACACTCAAGTCCATAACCTTTAAACCGCTTGTGTATGATAGAAACGGATATGTTATATCGTACAAAACTATAGCAAATCTAAAAATAGATTATGAACTACTTTCAGGTGAAAAAGGGAGCGTGACTACAAGCGGAGATTACGACTTTCCGATTGCTGCGGACAGTATTATTTCAGATACAAAAAGATTTGAAGCGATAAGATATGCCTCAGAAGATGCGATTGATGAATTTACCGCAGTTGTTGCTCTAAAAGGTTTGCGGTACAGCAGCGATAGATGAGTTTGCAAGAGTACCTGGCCGCTAAGCCGCTTTATTATAAGCATATAGACTATAAAACAATGCCGAAAATCTTTGAAAGCATATCGCATAATTTTAAATTTCCTAAAATTATACATGTGGTCGGTACAAACGGCAAAGGTTCTATCGGCAGATATCTTGCAAATATACTTGAGCTTAGCGGTTTTAAAACAGGGCATTATACATCGCCTCATATTTTGGAATTTAACGAACGCATATATAAAAACGGCAATATTATCTCAAATGACGAATTAGAAATTTTACACACAAGACTTTTAGGTATTTTGAAAGATTATGCAAAAGAGCTTTCGTATTTTGAATACACCACGCTTCTGGCATTTTTGTATTTTGAGGATTGTAATTATGCAGTTTTGGAAGCAGGAGTGGGAGGAGAGTTTGACGCTACAAACGTAGCTCCTAAAATTTTATCTATAATAAGTCCGATTTCGCTTGACCATCAGGAGCTTCTTGGGGATTCGATAAGTAAGATAGCTTTTACAAAACTTCAGAGCGTAAATAATCCCGCTGTCATAGCTTGTCAAAACCACAAAGAGGCTTTGGAGATAATTAAGCAAAGAGAAGCAGCTTGTGGTTTTAAGTTTTTATATGTAGATGAGAATAAAAAAGATGAAAAGGTCGAAAAATATGCCGAAAAATTTTCATTACCTCTATTTTTAAAGCAAAATCTCTTAAGTGCTTTAAAGGCTGCCGAGTTTTTGGGTATTTCTCCTGATTTATCAAAATTAAAAGCTTTGAATTTGCGGGCAAGATGCGAAAAGATTGCGCCCAATATTACTATAGATGCAGGACACAATCTTGATGCGGCGAAAGCATTGGTCAAGCATTTCAGCAATAAGAAAATGATTTTGATTTATAATTCCTATAAAGATAAGAATTATGCCGATATTTTAAATGTCTTATATCCAATTGTTAAACATATAGAATTAATAAACATAATAAATCCTATACGGCAAAATGCAAAAGAGGATATAGAAAAATTGTTAAGTTCTTTAAATGTGGAGTATAGAGATTATAAGCAAATTAACGAAAGTGAGGAGTATCTGGTGTTTGGCTCATTTGCTGTCATTGAAAGTTTTTTAAAGAGTTTGAATGAAAAATAAATTTACTATAACAATTTCAGATATAAGAGGCTCAAAACACTATACGCTAAATCAGATTATCAAAAGGATTATGTTTTACATTTTGATTTTCGTCTTATTTTTGATTTTATCAGGCGCGATATATATAGCTTTTTTAAATAGTGAAGTGAAAAATCTTGCCGAAAAAAAGGATGAACTCCAAAAAGGATTAGATGAAAAGATAGCGTATTATGAAGTCATACAGGATAAAATAGCCGATATTGAAGCGATCATTGGCATTACGCCCGAAGATGAAAATGCAAGTCATGAGATAAGACTTGAAAGTATTAATCTTACCACGATTCAGCAATCTATCTTACTGAAGCTTTTGCCAAACGGTCAAGTGATAAGCCACAAAGGGATTTCTGCCGGTTTTGGCACGAGAGATCATCCGATATATGAAAAGACGGAGTTTCACAGGGGAATTGACTTTAGAGCACCGCTCAAAACGCCCGTTTTTGCTCCGGCCGCAGGCATAGTTGAATTTGCAGGAATGCAAGATAACTCAGGTTACGGGTCGCTTGTTATATTAGATCATGGTTTTGGTTTTAAGACTTATTATGCACATCTTGATAAGACAATGGTGGTAAAATACGGAAAGTTTGTCAAAAAAGGCGAACATATAGCAAATTCTGGGAACACGGGACTTTCCACTGGTCCTCATTTGCATTATGAGATACGATTTTTAGGGCGACCTTTAAATCCTACCAATTTTATTAACTGGAACAATAATAATTTTTCAGAAATTTTTGAAAAGGAGAAGGGTGTACAATGGGACTCTTTATTAGAAATGGCGAGCATATTGTTAGCAAACAAACAGAATCAACAATAGTAGCAAACGGTGCTAAAATCGAAGGAGTATTTGAACTTTCCACATATTTTTATGTAGATGGAGTAGTTTTAGGTAAAGTTCACTCGACAAGCACTATAGTTATAGGCAAACGCGGATTGATTAAAGGTGAAGTCGAATCACCAAAAATGATTGTTAACGGCAGATTTGAAGGCAATGCGGTATGCGACAGCGTGGAGATATTGGAAGGAGGCGAACTTTTTGGAGCTGTATACAGCAATGAACTTATCATAGAGCAAAAAGCGCATTTTGAGGGCGAAAGTCATATGAAAGACACATCGCCTCAATCTTTGATTACGGTAAAAGAGACGGAAAAAGAAGAATAACTATTGCAAGCGGCAGTTTATGAATACTTAAAAAACAATGGAGATGCCGAGCTTATCCTTTGCAGAGATGACAAAGAGGCATTTTTACTTTTTAATGCCGCTGTGTTTGCAGGAAGAAAAACATTTGTTTTACCGGATTTCAGAGCTGCTTTTGGAGAGGATTTAAAATCTTACAGAAATGAACTTTTAGAATTAATCAATGTTTTAAGAGAATATTACAGCGAAAAATCTTTAAAAAAGGTGCTGATATCTCCGATAAGAACAGTCATTCATTCTCTCCCAACATCCAATCTTTTTAAAAGCATTTCCATAAAATTCGCCGATACTGTAGATATCCAAATGCTAAAAGATGAGCTTTTGCGCTGGGGATACAGTTTTGTAGATATAGTAGAAGAGAGAGGTGAAGTCTCTTTTAGAGGTGATATTGTCGATATTTATCCCATAAATTTCAAAAATGCCATCAGAATATCTTTTTTTGACAATCAAGTAGAGAGTATCAGATATTTTACATGTGAAGATCAAAAGAGTCACAAAGAGGAGATGGATAGCGTCATTATAACTTCGGCTATTTTCGCTTTGGATAGTCAAACTTATGATGATATGAACAAAAGTATCAAAAGACTTGAAAGTGATAGCATAATCAGAGACATAGAGTCTTTGGGATTTTGGACATTAAACGAAAACGCACAGAATTATTTGAAGACAAAAAGAGCTATCTACGCTTTCAAGATGGAAGAGGATATAGACGAAGTAGCCGCTTTTTATGAAAATACAAACAGGGAATTTTTAAAATCCATTCCGACAATTTCCGAACCTTTGATTTTTAAAGATTTGCAAATTGCGGCAGTTAAATCTTTTTTGGAGTTTCATAAAGAGCAAAAAATCACTATTTTGGCAAAAAGCGAAACACTTGTAAAACAAAATGGTATTGAAATCGGCGATAATATATCGTTCGTTCAAAGTCCTCTGATAGTAAATCTTACAAGCTCCGAAGATATAATCATATCGTTAAACAAACAGCTTCCCAAAAGGCGCAAAAAACACCCATCCATCATATTAGACGAACTTAAAGTCGGCGATTATGTAGTACACGAAGATTATGGTATAGGTATTTTTAAAGGACTTCAGAACGTAACTGTTTTAGGAGCAAAGAGAGATTTTATCATCATTGAATATCAAGGTGATGATAGATTGTTGTTGCCCGTTGAAAATTTGAACGTTATAGACAGATATATAGCAGACAGCAATGCTATCGCTGTGATTGATAAACTCGGCAAGGGAAGTTTTCTAAAACTCAAAGAGAAAACAAGGCTGAAGCTATTTGAAATAGCGCGGGAAATTATCGATATAGCGGCAAAAAGAGAGCTTATTGAAGGTTTTAGGATAGATGACGCAAATGTACCCCTTGAAGAGTTTTGGCAAAATGCCGGATTTATATATACAGACGATCAGAAAAAGAGCGTTGATGAGATATTAAATGATTTGAATTCCGGCAAAGTTATGGATAGATTGCTTAGTGGTGATGTTGGTTTTGGAAAAACGGAAGTCGCCATGAACGCTTTTTTCTGTGCGGCAAAGAATAATTTCCAGTCTCTTTTTATCGTACCTACGACACTTCTTTGTATGCAGCATTACAAAAGCCTCGTTAAAAGATTTGAAAATTTCGGCATAAAAGTGGCAAAATTGGACAGATTCAGCACGCCAAAAGATAAAAGCAGGATATTAAGAGAGTTGAAAGAGGGCAGCATTGATGTGTGCGTCGGAACCCATGCACTTTTAGGAGTAAGTTGCGCTAATTTGGCTTTGGTAGTGATAGATGAGGAGCATAAATTCGGCGTGAAACAAAAAGAGAAGCTGAAAAATTTACGGGAAAATATACATGTACTTTCTATGAGTGCGACTCCTATCCCAAGAAGTCTCAATATGGCGCTAAGTTCCATAAAACAGTATTCGCAAATCTTAACTCCGCCAAGCGACAGGGAAGATATAAGAAGCTTTGTAAAAGAGTATGATGAAAAAATCATAAAAGAGGTTATTTTAAGAGAGCTTCGCCGCGGCGGACAGATCTTTTATATACATAATAAAATAGCCACTATAGAATCCAAAGCTAAAGAACTCAAAAAAATATTGCCTGATGTTAGAATATTGGTTTTGCATTCGCAAGTGAGCGAAAATATAACCGAAGTAGAGATGATAAAATTTGAAAACAGGGAATATGATATTTTACTCTCGACTTCCATAGTAGAGTCAGGCATTCATCTGCCAAATGTAAACTCCATCATTATAGAGTCAGCCGAAAATTTCGGTATTGCGGATTTGCATCAATTGCGAGGACGTGTCGGACGCGGAAAAAATCAAGGTTTTTGCTATTTTCTTGTCAAAAGTAAAGAGAGTTTGAGCGAGGCAGGAAGAAAACGGCTCATAGCTCTCGAATCAAATTCATTTTTGGGAAGCGGTTCCGCGCTCGCTTATCATGATTTGGAAATTAGAGGCGGGGGCAATCTTATAGGAGAAGCCCAGAGCGGACACATAAAACACATTGGTTACTCTTTGTATCTTAGAATGTTAGAAGATACGATAAACGAGCTCTTAAACAAAACTCCCGTTAAAAATACCGAAGTTGAGATGAAACTAAGTGTCAGCGCATTTATCAGCGGGGATTTGGTCGGCGAAGACAGGCTGCGTTTAGAGCTTTACAGAAGACTTAGCAAGTGTGCGAGCGTAAATGAAGTTTATAAAATCGAAGAGGAGATTGAGGATAGATTTGGCAAGCTTGATACTCCCACATCGCAGTTTTTATCTCTTATCATTATAAAGATTTTAGCTTCAAATTTGAAAATCAAAAACATTTCCAATTATCGGGACAATATAGCGATTACTGAAGAAAACGAGCAAAAAACCTATTTAAAATCTGCAAGTTTTGATGACGATGATATCATAGTAACGGTACTTTCACATTTAAGAGAGAGAATGAAGATAATGCAAAAATCCATATAAGCATTCATCAAACATTCACTTCCAAGTATTTGACAAAGTTTTAAAACTTGCACATTTGATTTTACAGTCAAAATTTTTTTGTATAATGCCCTTAAATCCGCAAAAATTCCAAAAGCGCAATGACAGATTTTTATTATCCGTCAAATTTGCGATAGATAAGTTTGTTTAGTTATAAGGCAGTGTGTGCTATAGTTTATCCTCATTATGCGCACAAGGAAACAGTAGCCATGATAGATTGGAAAGTTACAAAAGCCGCGATTTACAGAGCAAAAAAAGACACCTTAAAACCGGTGTTTGAGATAGATGCGATAACGCTTGATGATTTACTTAATATTGACGAACAAAAAAGCGCTCTTCTTGAAAATACCAAAAAATTTATAGAAGGCAGGGCGGCTTCTCACGCATTACTTTGGGGTTCAAGAGGAACAGGCAAGTCATCTTTGGTAAAAGCTGTTTTGAACCGTTTTTTTGACGAAGGTTTAAGGCTTATTGAGTTTTTCAGGGAGGATTTGCAAGCGCTTACCGATATAAGCGATGAGATAAGAAAATTACCTTATAAGTTTATAATATTTTGCGATGATATCTCTTTTGAAGCGGGCGATTCGAGTTATAAAGCGTTAAAAAGCGTCATTGAAGGTTCTATAGAACTTCCGCCGAAAAATGTTTTAGTCTATGCTACGTCAAACAGAAGACATTTGATTTCGGAATTTTATACGGACAATGAAGGAACACGTGTAGATAAAGGCGAGATTCACTACTCCGATAGTGTTGAAGAGAAGATTTCTCTATCCGACAGATTTGGACTTTGGCTTTCGTTTTATCAAGGCACTTTTGATGAGTATTTAAAGATAGCAGACAGTTATTTTCCCTCTTTAAATGATGAAAAGAGAGTTTTAATGCATGAAGAAGCCAAACGTTTCGCTTCTCTTAGAGCATCAAGAAGCGGACGAACCGCAAAGCAATTTTTCACACTTTATCACGACAAATTTTAAGGATACGAATGAGGATAGGTTTTATAGGAGATGTGGTAGGCAAGCCCGGACGCGATATGATAAATGTTCATCTTAAAGCGTTAAGAGAAGAATTTGGCATAGATTTTGTTATAGCAAATACCGAAAATGCCTCGCACGGATTTGGTTTGAGCGTGAAAAATGCTAATGAGCTTTTTGGTATGGGTATAGATATGATGACGGGCGGCAATCACACGTGGGACAGAAAAGATATAGTTGAGGTTTTGGATATTTTGCCGATTTTGCGTCCGTACAATCTGCCATCAAGTGTTGCCGGACGAGGAGCCGAGATAGTTGATATAAACGGCAGTAAACTCGGCATTATAAATCTCATGGGACATTTTTCAATGCCTATGTGTGACAATCCGTTTATCAAAGCAAAAGAAGCTGTGGCATTTGTAAAAGAGCAGGGTGCAAAAGCCGTTTTTATAGATTTTCACGCCGAATCCACAAGTGAAAAAGCAGCTCTGCTTGCTATGTTAAAAGATGAGGTTTCGGCTATCATCGGGACGCATACGCATATTGGAACTGATGATTTGAAGATAGACGAAGGCACGCTTTTTTTGAGCGATATAGGTCTTAGCGGTTGCAGAGACGGCGTGATAGGCGTAGATGAAAAAGCTCCGATAAACAGGTTTTTGACTGGACTTCCTTTTGCTTTTGAAATTCCGAAAAATTGCAAAAAAATTTTTCAAATGGTGATTTTTGAGATAGACGATGGAGTTTGCATGGATGCTTTTAAAATAAAGATTTATGATGACAAAGAGCGGGAGATAACAAAGGCTTTGCATGAATAGCTTTGATCTGCTTGTCTCTTTAAAAAATGCCGGATACTTAAAAAGTGGCTGTGAAAAGTTTTGGTGGCCAAATGCGGGAAGTTTTGAAATAGTTGTAGGAAGTGTGCTTACTCAGCAGACAAAATGGAGCAATGTCGCGATATCTTTGAAAAACCTCGAAGAACGCTCACTTCTCTCTTTGGAGGCCTTATCAAAAACGGACGAGTATTTACTAAAGACTCTTATACAAAAATGCGGTTTTAGCGGACAAAAAGCCTCAAGGCTCATAATGCTCTCAAGAAATATCATAGACGATTTCGGAGATTTTGAGACTTTCCGAAAAAAGGTCGAAAAAGAGTGGCTTTTAAAACAAAAAGGCTTGGGACACGAAAGTGCAGACGCCATATTGTGCTATGCTTGTTTTAGACCTGTTATGGTGATAGATAGTTATACAAACAGACTTTTGAGACATTTCGGATATGAGTTTGGAAGTTATGAAGAGTCACAGGAGTGGTTTTATGAAGGAGTTTTAAGTTTGTGGAACAAAACTTTGAAACTTTATGACAATGATATAGATGAGATGACACTTTGGGCAAGATATCACGGCAAAATAGTCGAATTTTGTAAAGAAAATATGAACGGAAAGAATGATATTTCATCCATTTTGAATATTTAGCCGATAAAGCCACAGACTGTTTTATAACACATAGTTATCTGCAAAATAAAAATCACAACCCAACCCCCCCCCAAATAAAAAAATAAAAAAATAGATAATCCTTTATTAATTTCATATATTTTTGTGTTAAAATACAAATTATTATTTTAAATAGTTAAATTATTTCTTTTCAAAGTTCTAAATTTATACATGTAAACATAAATGAGATTTATTTTTACATGTATATGTTTATCTCAAAAAGGAACTCCAAATGAAAACTATTGCTAAGATATCTTTGGCTTTGTTTGTAACTTTAAGCTTAAATGGTTGTGGTGGAGGAAAAGAAAATAACAATACTTCCTCAAACAATA
>JAIRSJ010000112.1 GCA_031255525.1 Campylobacteraceae bacterium | reverse complement strand
TTCCAAACATCAGTTATTTGCCTTTTGTATAATTTATAATGTATTCAAATCCGGAGTAGAGTGTCAGTGCAACGGCTATCCATAAAATGATATCCCCCAAAGGACGCCAATCCATAATCAAAAATCCTATAGCTATCATTTGAAACACAGTTTTAACTTTGCCTGCAAACGAGGCGGCTATCTCTTTTCTCTCATATGCTGCTACGACGCGAAGTCCCGTTATAAAAAACTCTCTGACCAAAACAATATATACAAGCCATGGATTTGCGCGGGAGAGCAGCATAAGTCCCAGAAACCCCGCCAATATAAGCATTTTATCCGCCAAAGGATCCAATATGCTGCCAAATACAGTTTTTTGATTCCAGGCTCTTGCTATATACCCGTCAAAAAAATCGGTAGTCGAAGCTATCACAAATAAAATGGCGGCAGCAAGATTTATCCATGAGTAATGAATGTTTTCAAAAATAATGTGGTTTTGATTGATTAAAAGCCAAAACATTAGCGGAGCTATTAAAACTCTCATGAATGCTAATATATTCGGTATATTCCAACTCATTTAAAAGTTGTTCCTCCATCCACGATAAATACATGTCCTGTTACCCATGAAGCCCTGTTTGAGCAGAGAAAAAGGCAAGCACCAGCCATATCTTCAGGCTGTCCCATACGTTTTAAGGGCGAGCGTTTTTCTGTCTCGCCGCGTACCTCTTCATAATTTACAAAAGCTTTCAAAGCATCTGTATCTATAGGACCTCCACTTACGGCGTTTACTCTGATATTTTTTTCACCAAGTTCTGTTGCGGCATATCTCACCATTGCTTCAACGGCGGCCTTGCATGTGCCGTGTCCGGCGTAGTTGTCCATATACACGCGATTGCCTGTAGATGATATGGATATTATACTGCCTCCGCCTGTTTGTTCCATTCTTTTGGCGGCTTCTTGCGCTCCTACTACAAATGCGTTTACGGTTGCCGTGAATATGTTGTTAATGCCGCGCGTTTTTAACTTCATAAATTTTGTATATCCGCCTACAACTGCGCGCCCTGAAATTATTGCGCTTGAGATAAAAAAGTCTATTTTGTCAAAATCTTCATCTATTTTTAAAAAAAGTTCTTTGTATGTTTCAGGCTCCAAAATGTTAAAAGGATAAGCTTTAGCCTTGATGCCGTATTTTGTCTCAAGTTCTGAAACTTGTAGTTTAGCTAACTCTTCGTTGGAATTATACGTAAACGCTATATTTACCCCTTCGGCGGCAAATTCGTTTACTATAGCTTTGCCTATCCCTCTTGTTCCACCGCTAATAACTAACGTTTTTCCTCTCATCAAAATCCTTTTATATTATATTTTTTCATTGTCTGTTCTATAAATTTTAAGTGTTCTTCGCTTGGAGGCACAAGCGGCAGACGATACTCAAGTGTATCCAAAAGACCTGCCAAATACATGGCGGCTTTTATGGGTATAGGATTGCTTTCGCAAAAAAGAGCTTTATTGATCGCATAAAGTTCATCATTTATCGCTTTTGCACCCAAATAGTCCGAATTTAGAGCTTTATGTGTCAAATCTGCTATTTTATCAGGCAGCAAATTTGCTGTAACTGAGATTGCCCCTTTTCCGCCGTTTGATAAAATAGGGTAATTTATGGCATCTTCGCCGCTTATAAGATAAAGTTTTGGCTCGTGTGCCAATAGATCTACACATTTATCTATAGAACCGCTTGCCTCCTTAACTCCAAAAATATTAGGGCAGTCGTTAAAGAGTCTTATAACAGTATTTGTCTGTATATCACAACCAGTACGTCCAGGGACATTATATAAAAGCACAGGTATATTTACGGCGTTTGCTATAGTTTTATAATGTTGGTAAAGTCCTTCTTGAGTCGGCTTGTTATAATATGGAGTTACGGACAATATGGCGTCTGCTCCCTGAAATTCGGCAAATTTTGCTAAATCAACCGCTTCGTGCGTTGCATTACTGCCTGCTCCGGCCATAACTTTGACGTTTGTACCTTTACATGTAGCGACTGCTATCTCAATGCAGCGGCGATGTTCTTCGTGATTGAGAGTCGCACTCTCTCCGGTTGTTCCTGTCGGCACTATGACGTCTATGCCGTTCAGTATCTGCCGTTTTATTAGTTTTTCATACCTCTGCTCATCAATCCGACCTTTTTTAAAAGGCGTTATAATTGCTGTCATAGCTCCTTGCAAAAAATTATTACTCATTGCGCATTCTCCTTTCTAAGTATAACGGTTGTTGAAGATTTTTCTATGAAATATTTGTTTGCAATTTCTCTTATCGTATCAGGCTTAAGAGCATTTATGGCTTCCTCATAATTTAAAAGCGGTTCAAGCGAACCTCTTGCCAAAAAACTTCCGAAAAGATTTGCTATGCCACTTGAGCTTTCAAGTCCGAATATAAAATCAGCTTTTGTATTTGTTTTGACCTTTTTAAGTTCATCCTCATGCACATTGTTCTTTTTTAAATCTTCTATCACTAATAAAATCTCTTTTTCTACGACCTCTGCTTTTACATCAGGATTGCAAATAGCTAAAAATAGAAAGAGATTTGGGTCGCGTGAATCCATATTGTAAGCATATATTTGGTTTACAAGCTTTTTTTGATTGACCAAAATCTCGTATAAACGACTGCTTTTACCGTTGCCCAAAAGCGCACTTATCGCGCTCAAAGCTACCTGATCAGGATGGTCGAAAGATGGAATCTTATAAGCTATAGCGATCATTTGAGTTTCACTCTCTTTGATTAAGTAAACTCTTCTTGCGCCGTCTTGCTCGGGTTCGATTTTATATTTTTTAGGAATTGGTGTTTTCCTTTTTATATTCCCGAAATATTTTTCGGCTTCTTTGAAGACAACGCTTGGCTCTATATCGCCGGATACTACTATTATCGCGTTTGACGGCTGATAATAGATGTCGTGAAAAGCCTTTATATCTTCTATTGTCCAGTTTTTTATATCGTCTTTGAAACCAATTGGTGTCCAGTGATACGAATGATAGATAAAAGCGCTGTTAAACAGCCTAAAATAGAGATATCCTAAAGGAGTATTGTCAGTGCGCCATTTTCTCTCTTCCATCACTACATCTCGCTCAGGCTGAAACTCATCATCTTTTAGCGATAAATTTGCCATTAATTCACTAAAAAGCTCAAGAGATTTGGATAGATTTTTACTACTGCTTTTTATAAAATAGTGCGTAAAATCAAACCCTGTAGCAGCATTTGTAACGCCTCCGATACTTTTTACCGTTTCATCAAATTCACCGGCTTTTAAATTTTTCGTAGATTTGAAATTCAAATGTTCCAGCATGTGAGCTATTCCGCTTTTGCCCATTATCTCATCACCGCTACCAACTTTATAAAATACGTCCGTTGTTATAACATCGCTGCCTCTGTTCATTGGTATGACAAAAATCTGAAGTCCGTTTGAGAGCGTCTGCGTTTCGTATTTCGGCAAAGAATTAGCCATCATAACTCCTATACATAAGATAAATATTAAAAATATATATCTCATTTTCTTTTTGAACCTATTGCGTCTTTTATGCTACTAAATCCATCTTTGTCCATTAGCTCTAAAATTCCTTTATTGATTTTGTGCGCTACAGAAGGACCTTCGTATATGAAGCTCGTGTAAATCTGCACCAGATTAGCGCCCTCAAGCAGTCTTTCGTAAGCATCTTTTGCGTTGCCTATGCCACCGGCGCTGATAAGAACCGTTTTATTATAAAATTCTTTAGCTAAAGATTTAAAAATTTTAAAACTTTTCTCTTTTAGCGCTTCTCCGCTAATGCCACCGATATTTTTGGGATTTGTTACAAGCGAATAGTCTATGGTTGTGTTTGTAGCTATTATTCCGTAAGCACCTTCTTCAAGCGCCGCAGCACATACGGATACAGCCTCTTTTTCGCTTATATCCGGTGATATTTTTAGTAAAATCGGTTTATTTGTCAATTTTACGCAAGCCCTAAAAAGCTCTTTGATAAATTTTTCATTTTGCAAAGCTCTTAAATTTGGGGTATTTGGTGATGAGATATTTATCGCAAGATAGTCGCAAAAAGGCGAAAAAGCCTTTACAAGCTCTTCGTAATCTTTCGTGGCATCTTCTTGCAAAGTTGCTTTGTTTTTGCCTATATTTGCCCCAAGAGGCGTTGTGTACGGATATATTTTTGAAATTCTTTTTAGGATTTTTTCCATACCTTCGTTATTGAAACCCATAGCGTTTTGTAAAGATTTTTCTTCTATATGTCTAAATAGACGCGGCTTTTCATTCCCATCTTGCGGTTTTGGCGTGATAGTGCCATACTCCACATGTCCAAACCCAAATGCGCTTAAAGCTTTTATCATAGCGGCGTTTTTATCAAAACCTGCAGCTATTCCTACAGGATTTAAAAATTTCACCCCAAAAATTTCCTGTTCCAATCTATCATCTGTGACAAAATATTTTGAAGCCGCCATACTTAACAAAAAAGGCGCAAAATCAGTGGTAAATTTCATACCGCACTCGGCAAGCCAATGTGCCCTTTCGGGATCTAATTTGAACAATATTTTTTTTAAAAACTGATAATAATCCATCATTTAATTGCATACCTGTTCTGTTTTTTGACTGATTATAACCAAGATAAACTCTTTTTTGCTTTAAATATCAACTTTTTCCCACTTCGTACCATCGGCGCTATCCATGAGAGATATCCCTTTTTTAGCAAGCTCATCTCTTATAAAATCAGCCTTCTTGAACTCTTTTTTGACCCTTGCTTCCAAACGTTCTTTCAAAAGAGATTCTATCTGCATCTTTTCTTCTTCGCTTACTCCAAGATGGAGGTACTCAAAAGCCTCTTTTTCACCTATGCCGAGAACAAAATTTATAAGTTTTATATTTGCCGCAAACAGAGCTTTTTTATCATTATCTTTCGGGTTTTTATCCAAAGCGTCATTCGCATCTGCTATCATGGCATCTATCGTACTAAGAGCTTTTGAGATATTAAGGTCGTCTTTTAACGCTTGCATTATCCCATGCTCAAACTCCATGTCCGGACGTGGTGAACTTTGTATATCCGCAACTCTTTTTTTGAGCCTGTATATTTTATCAAGCCTTTTTTTGCTTTGCAAAAGGTCTGTTTCGTTGAAATTGATATTTGCTCTATAGTGAGTAGATAACAGATAAAAACGTACTATCTCGCCGTCATAAATTTTCAAAATGTCTTTCAGAAAAAAGCTGTTGCCAAGAGATTTACTCATCTTTTCGCCGTTTATGGTAACAAAACCATTATGCATCCAATATTTGGCTATCTCCTGAGAGCTCTCTTTTCTTGTCTGCGCCGCTTCGTTTTCATGATGAGGAAATAATAGATCCATGCCGCCCGCGTGTATATCTATCTGATATTCACCTTTTTTATTTGCCAAATACTCTTTTATCATAGCTGAGCATTCTATATGCCAGCCAGGTCTCCCTTCGCCAAACGGCGCCGGATACGACACGTCATCTTTTTTGGCAAATTTCCATAAGGCAAAATCTTTAATATCTCTTTTTTCTTCATCCTCTTCTACTCTTGAGCGCATATCATTTTCATCTATGTATCTGCGTGAGAGGGAAAGATATTTATCGTCTTTTGAAGTGTCAAAATAAACGCCGCTTGAAGTTATATAAGCGTGCCCACTATTTAAGAGATTTTGCGTAAAATCTATGATGGTTTTTAAAGATTGCGTTGCTTTTGGTTCTATATCTGCGTCTTGCACTCCGATGGCTCTCATGTCGCCTTTATATCGTTTAGTATAAAAAGACGTTATTTCATCTAAACTTTTACCGCTTTCTCGCATCTTTTTTATTATCTTATCGTCAATATCAGTGAAGTTTTTTGCAAAAGTTACCTTATATCCCAAGTGTGTTAATACGCGACGCAAAAGGTCAAATGCCAAAGCGCTTCTTGCGTGTCCAAGATGAGCGTCGTCGTATACCGTAGGTCCGCAAACATATATAAGCGCTTCATCTTTGTTGATAGGGCTAAAGAGCAGTTTTGCTTTTTTTGCCGAGTCGTAAATATGCATGCAATTTCCTTACGATATAAACGCTACTGCGTTGACACAGTAGATAATTTTCAAAGGCATTATTATATATCAAACAAGTTTAAAAATTCCAAGACCGAATAATTTAAAATTTCTCTAATGTTTAAAATAAAATTTTCGATTTTAAAGTCATATCGCTAAAAATCATTAATTGATAAAAGAGAGTATTTGAAGGCGGCTCGTTGTTTTTTTAATTGTGATTTGTATTGGATAAGCGATACTTTCGCATGCGGTTCAAAAAAGTGGCTGCAATATATCTTTTAGAGCCGATAGCACAAAAAATTCACCAACCAAAACCGCTAACAAAACAGTTAGTTTTTTCAGCTTGATTATGCTAAAAAATATTTTTATTCCAAATGCTCTTATGGTCAAAATAAACAAAAGAAGCCCGCTTATAGAGTTGGCAAGTGCAAGTCCTATAACGCCAAGTATATATACAAGTGCAAAAGATAAGAGTGCTCCGCATCCAAGCGATACTGCCGAAATCATAGCAGCCTCTTTTTGTCTTTGCTGCGCAAAAAGCCATAGCGAAAATACGCGTGATAAACCAAAAGGCACAAGTCCTAACAGATACATAGATAAAACTTCAGCACATATAACTGTGTCGTTTGAATTAAACGAGCCGCGTTCAAAGAGGATTTTTATTATCGGTTCGCAAAGCAAGATTCCTCCAAGAGCAGAGGCGGATAGCAGAAATGTTAAAAACCAAAACCCTTTTGTTAAAAGTTTTATTGCTTCGCTCTCATTGCTGTTTTTGATGAGTTTTGTTATGCGTGGGAAAATACCGATAGACAGAGCTATGGCAAAGAGCGCTAAAGGCAGCTGAAAAATTCTGTTTGCATAATACAGATAACTTATGCTGCCGGCGGCTAAGAAACTGGCAAGCCATGTGTCTATGAAAGACGATAATTGAACAGTGCTGCCGCCAAGCACGGAATGAAAAAAGTTTTTGTAAAAAACTTTGCGTTCATTTTCATTTTGTTTATGAGTTTTCCTGTATTTAATGGCCCCAAATACCAAAGGGAAAAGCCCCATTTTTTTCATAGCGTATATATGAACTAAAACTTGCAAAAATCCGCCCGCTATAACGCCAAAACTTAAATAATAGACCGTTTTTTCCGGGGTTGATATGTTGCTTAAAAGTAGTGAGATTATCATGGCTATGTTTAAAAGCGCAGTAGAAAACGCAGTTGTGGCAAAATGAGAGCGGTACTGCAAAAGCGAGGCCATAAAAGTTACCGCATATATGAGCACGAGGTAAAAAAAGTTAATGCTAACCAAAGGAGCGGTTTGCAAAACTTGCTCGTTGTCGAAACCGTAAGCAAATATTTTTGTTATAAACGGGCTGAATACGATAACAAGAGTTGTTAAAAAAATTATAAAGATAAAAAAACGCACAAATACGTGCAGAGCAAAAACCCCTTTTGTGCGGGATTTTGTAAATGCGGGCAAAAAAGCTTGCGTAAACGCACCTTCGGCAAATATTCTGCGAAATAGGTTTGGAAGTTTGAAGGCTACAAAAAACATATCACTGTATATGTTTGCACCAAGGATGTTTGCTGTTAGCAAATCGCGTACAAACCCAAATATACGCGATACCAATATGCCAAAACTGTTAGTGAAAAATGTACGAAAAATCATCAATAAAAATCTTTAATCGGCAATTTAAAACCTTAGTATAGCAAAAATAGTTACTAAAATATCATAATGTTTAACTGCAATTAATAAAGTTTATACTAATATCGCATATTAATTCTTATTCTATAAAAAATAAAAGGATATCTTCAAAATGGCAATATTATTTAAAGCTAAGAAAAACAGTGTAAATGAAGCAGCAGTCGAGATATCCAAAAGATTGATAATAGACAAAAAAGTTAGTAAAGGTGACATGAAAGCCTTGCATGTGGAAGCAAAGTCTACCCATAGAAAATGCTGCATAACAGCCGAACAGGTGTATGTAAATGAACATTGCGGTGTGATTGAAGGCGGCGACGTCGAGATAAACCACATAAAAGGCGGTAAAGTGTCTGCTAACACGGTTAAAGTGGATTTTTTAGAAGGCGGCGATATAACGGCAAATTATATATATGTCAACAATCTCGGCTCGGGGAATAAAATTGTATCTACAAACACAATCGAGATAAATAATGTAAAAGGTGCAAAAAATAGTCTCGTGATAAAGCCGCTTATAGACGATAATATGCTAAGTAAACTTTCGAGCTTGTACGATAGGGTGGCTTTGTTTAAGAGTGAATTTGCCAAAACAAGCAGTCAACTGGAATGTAAATTAAAAGAGTTAGAAAAACAAAAAAGAAAAGTGCAAGAACACAGAATTAAGATTAAAAAGGCAATGCAAGACGGCAATATACCGCATATGGATTTGCTTATGGGCGTTAAAGAGTTTAATATGAATTCGAAAGAGTACGATACGCTGATAGATGTGATTAAAGGATTGGAGCAGTACATAAAAGAAGATGAAGACGAATTTTCAAAGCTTGAAAGCAGCATTATAATAAACGGAAAAATTATCAACAATTCACCATGGAAAGAAAATAATCATATTTTATTTATTTTACCGAAATATGATTTGGAATATTATACGAAAAAAGATGATAATATAGGTGAGATATATCTAAAATACAGCGGAAATAATAAATTTCGGCTCGAAACAAAATGCATGGAAAAAGATAGTGATAGTAGCAATTGAAGGAAAAGTTGTAAATAAAGAGCCTACAAGCGTACATTTAAAAACGTTAAGCGGAGTTACTTATAAAATAGCTGTGTCTTTATACTGTGCAGCGTCAATAAACAGCGATGTGATAGAGCTTAAAATAACACAGATAATAAGAGAAGATGCGAATTTGCTATTTGGATTTTTGGATGCGGATGAACAGAGAATGTTTGAACAGCTGATAAAACTAAACGGCGTGGGAGTTTCTACCGCACTTGCTATCTGCTCGACTCTAACTCCAGGCGCATTTGCAAAAGCTTTGAGCTCTTCGGACACAAACGCTTTGATTAAAGTTCCAGGTATAGGACTTAAAAGTGCTAAAAGAATATTGGTTGAACTTGGAGAGTTTGTGCTTCAAAGCGCCCTAAGTGCATCATCTCAAAGCCAAACAGAAGCAAGATTGGCACTGGAAGCTTTAGGATTCAAAAGCGAAAAGATAAAAGCCGTTTTATTTACATGCAAAAGCGCCACAACTCAAGAAATTATTAAAGAAGCTTTGAGTAAACTTCAATAAAAATAATTTTTCAAGGACGGCGATGAAATTAGCTATTGTTTTTGGCGGAGAGAGTTATGAACACGAAATAAGCATCGTGAGTGCAATTGCTTTAAAAAAAGTGATATTTTGCGAGCTTATCTATATATTTTGCAGTAAAGATAGAGATTTTTATCTTATACCTGCCGACGAAATTACGTCAAAACGCTTTAGTACCGGCAAATATTTGAACGATACGAAACTTACGCTAAAAAACGGCGGATTTTATTTCAAAAAGATGTTTAAAGAAGAAAAAGTAAAATTTGATGTTGCTATCAATATTATTCACGGGGCTGATGGAGAAGACGGTAAAATAGCCTCTCTTTTTGATTTTTTTGGTATTCCTTACATAGGACCCGACATTGAAGCAAGCGTCATTAGTTATAATAAATTTTTCACAAAACTTTATGCGCAATCTCTTAAAATAAATACTCTAAAGTACGAATTGCTTACAAAAAGCAGCCGCAAAGTTACGTTGCCTTTGCCGCTTATTATCAAGCCGCTGAGGCTTGGAAGTTCCATCGGTGTTAGCGTTGTAAAAGACGAAAACGAGCTTGAATACGCACTTGATGTAGCTTTTGAGTTTGACGATGAAATACTGGTCGAGCCATTCATAGAAAACGTAACTGAGTACAATATTGCAGGCTGCAAAGTCGGAAATAATATACGGTATTCCATCATAGAAGAGCCGCAAAAGAAACTTTTTTTGGATTTTGATAAAAAGTATCTTGATTTTTCAAGAACAAATAAGGTTTTTGAAGCAAGAGTTACAGAGATACTGCATGCGGAAATAAGAAAGAGTTTCAAGAGTTTGTATGAACCGCTTTTTGAAGGCGCTATCATAAGATGTGATTTTTTTGTCATCAAAAATAGAGTTTATTTAAACGAGATAAATCCAAATCCGGGTTCTTTAGCAAACTATCTTTTTGAAGAGTTTAATGCACTTGTACATGACTTAGTGCACGCTTTGCCAAAAAAACGCAAAATTCCCATATCGTACAAATACATAAATTCTATCCAATCAGCAAAAGGCAAAGCTTAGATAAAAGTGTGTAAAATTCGGATACCTTTTGGTATTTAAGGAAATAGTTTCATGGCTGATTTTTACGACAAAGAAGAGATATTTACAGCTACGCAGATTGTAAGAGACTTCAGTTCTATTTTAAAAAAGATAGGCTCCAATGAACTTGAGCGTGCTATTATCATTAAAAACGGGCATTTTAGAGCTGTGATGATAGATTTTGAGGAGTATGAAAAACTAAAAAATGCGCTTGGCGTTTTACAGAAAATTTATGCCAAAACAAAAAAAGCTGCAGACGAAAAAGCTCAAAATGGCAATTAAAAATGTGATTTTCAATAATACGCGATACTCTTTATCGTATGAACTTTTAAATCATACATGTGAAAAGTCTATACTTTTTTTGCATGGCTGGGGAGCAGATAAAGAGTTGATGAAAAGAGCTTTCGGAGGATTTTTTAAAAATTACTGCCATATTTATCTTGATTTTCCAGGTTTTGGTAACTCTTCGATAAAAGAGCCTTTGGACTCTTTTGGCGTAAAAGGTATCGTTAGAGAGTTTTTGCTTTCGATTAATAAAAATCCGCAAATTATTATAGGGCACTCATTTGGCGGCAAAATTGCACTTTTATTAAATCCGAAAAATATTGTTTTACTCAGCAGCAGCGGTATAGTTTTGCCTAAAAGGTTGTGGGTCAAGATAAAGATTATACTTTTTAAAATCATAAAATTTTTTGGTTTTCGAAGATTTTACGGAGTGTTTGCATCAAAAGATGTAAAAGGTATGGATCTTGTTATGTATGAGACGTTTAAAAAAGTTGTAAATGAAGATATGAGCGGACATTTTAAAAGTTATGACGGCAGGGCGATTTTATTTTGGGGAAAAAACGATGATATAACGCCAATTGATGCAGCGCGCACAATAAACGCTTTGATAAAAAAATCAACCCTTTTCGAACTTGACGGAGACCATTTTTTCTTTTTGGACAAAGGTGGATTTATAGAAAACAGGGTCGCTTGGGAACCGGAGAACTGATTTGATAAATTATTACGTATACATATGTGCATTTTTGCTTTTGCAAGCGATATTTGTTTGTTCCTTGGGATATTATATAAAAAGCGCAATGCAATGGTACTCATACAGGATAGAGCGGGTTATTTTTCACTATAATAAGCCTACATGGCATCTGTTTTATTTAGCGCTGCCGGTTTGTTTGTATTATATTATCTGTTTTTCCGAACTATATATTTTACTTGCGGCATTAGTGCCTATATATCTTGTTATGCTTTATTTTTGGCGAAAGAGACTTGATAAGCCTTTGCGTTTTACTGCTCGTATCAAGCGATTTTTTCTATTTTTGATTTTGGCAATTATTTTTAACAATATGCTCTGTTTTATATTTTATATGAAATACAGCAGTGGTTTTGTCGGTATTTTGACGCCGATCATTTTGGCTCTTGTTTTTAACAATATCTATGAGATGATACTATTCTCAGGTTTTGAAAAGGAAGCCGTCAAAAAACTTGAAAGCATGCAGAATTTGCGGATAATAGCAATAACGGCAAGTTATGGCAAAACAAGTATAAAAAATTTTTTATATCATATCTTGTCTTTTAAATTTGATTGCTACAAAACCCCAAGAAGTGTAAATACGATAGTTGGACTTACGCTTGATATAAATACATCTTTGCCGAAAAAGAGCGAAATTTACATAGCTGAAGCAGGAGCAAGGGAGAGAGGAGATATAAAAGAGATAGCGGAGTTTTTGAAACCGAGTATTGCTATAGTCGGGCAAATCGGCGCGCAGCATATGGAGTACTTTAAAACGCTGGATAATATAAGAGATACAAAAATGGAACTGCTGTTCTCCGAAAAACTTGAAAAAGCATTTGTACACGTAAGTGCCAATGTTAATGCCAATAATGATGACAGAGTTGAAATTTGGGGCAATAACATAACTTTTATCGAAGCTTCGCTTGAGGGTACTAAGTTTGGAATGAATATGGATGGAGCGGAAATTATTTTTGAAACCAAACTGCTTGGAGCTTTTAATGCGATAAATTTAGCTGTATGCGTTCATGTGGGGCTTTATCTCGGACTTGATATAAAAACGATACAAAAAGCCATGCTTAGTATTTCAAGCGTTGAGCATAGACTGCAAAGAATGGATGTTGGCGGAAAGATAATAATTGATGATAGTTTTAACGGAAATTTTGAAGGCATGAAAAGCTCTTATGAGTTAGTCAGAACATACAACGGCAAAAAGGTTTTGATAACTCCGGGAATCATTGAAAGCACAAAAGAAGAAAATGAGAAGCTTGCAAAAATTATGGACGAAGTTTTTGATCTTATCATTATTACGGGTAGCACAAACGCCGATTTGCTTAATCGTGAGATTTTGCGAGCTCACAAGATAATGTTAAAAGACAAATCGCAACTAACGGCGGTGTTGGCACAAAATACAAAAGCAGAGGACTTGATACTCTTTTCAAACGATGCGCCTACATATATATAGAGGATTTTGACATCTAAAGCTGATTAAATTTGCATGTTTAGATGAGAATTTTCAAAACCAAGCCTAACTCTTAGAGCAAGGTATGACAAAGTTATAGTCATCAAAAGTTTTGACGAGAAAGCAAAAACAGACCTGCAACTTTAACTTTTTACATTTGAATAAAAGCACATGTGCAAACTTGTTTATAATTATCTATATGTGTGAAATAACTGAAAAACCTATACGCTTTGCAAAAAATTCTCACAGCTATACAACAAAATTTGAGTTGCGCTGAAAATCAAGGAAACAAAAAAATGGCATGTTGTATATGATGATAGTTGCACAATGGTTCTAAACTGAACAAAAGGATAAAAATTGATAGCTTTCTCATAGCATGTTAGCTTCAGTCGTTTGTTGCATTGATATCTTTGGCAGCTTATAGTATAGATAATGGCGAGATTGTTCTAACAGATGCGATCACTTATAGAAGTGTAGTTGTGCTTGCGAAAACTTTCATCAAATACAATTCTGGCCGTATGTCTGCCGTTTTATCTGATGTGTAAACTTTCAGTAAAAAGGTATGATAAAAAGTCGAGAAAATAGGGGGATTTAAGCATACTTGAGAAGTTAGATAAAAGACGCTAAATAGCTTTATTTTTTAAAAGCAGCAAAGTAGGGCATATTTTACTATGCCCTTTATACGATTTGGTTGCTAGCTCGTTATTTACACTGTTTGAGGTTGCAATGATATAACTTCATCGCCGGATTTAAATACTTCGTGGTTGATTTTAAATATATTTTGGTCTTTTGATTTTCCGGGATAGTCAATTTGGCTTAAAACGTATCTTATGGTATTTAATCTCGCCTCTTTTTTATTATCCGAATATACAATTGCCCATGGACACTCTTTAGTATGTGAAGCCAAAAACATAGAGTATTCGGCAAGAGTGTATTGTTCCCAATACTCTTGAGCTTTTTCGTCAATCGGAGAAAGTTTAAAGTGCTTCAAAGGGTCTTTTTTTCGTTTTTCAAAACGTTTTTTCTGCTCCTCTTTTGTTACCGAAAAATAGAATTTAAATATTTTGATGCCTGACTTTGCTATCAGGGATTCAAATTTAGGCACTTCTATCAAAAACTCTTGATACTCTTCTTTTGTGCAAAATCCCATAACCGGCTCAACACCGGCTCTATTGTACCATGACCTATCGAAAAATACTATCTCTCCGGCAGAAGGCAAATGCTCAACATACCTTTGAAAATACCACTGAGTTCGTTCTTTATCGGAAGGTTTTTCAAGCGCTACAACTCTAGCACCTCTTGGATTTATGTGTTCGGTCATCGTTTTTATCGTACCGCCTTTGCCTGCAGCGTCTCTGCCTTCAAAGATGATAAGTATGCGAAGCCCGCTCTCTTTGACATATTTTTGCAGCTTCAAAAGCTCTATTTGTAAATTTTTTAATTTTTTTTCGTAGTTGAGTCTGCCTTTTTTCACCCATACTTGCACTTTATCTTTTTTATCGTCCCCTTGCGGTTTTTTAACAGTTTGCTCTTTTTTTATCCTTTTATCGGATTTAACACTTTTCTTCGCTTCCGCCGTTGAGGTTTTGTTTGTATTGCCCATTTATATCCTTTTATATGAAGTAGCTTTTATAATGATAGCTATTTTTATCTCAAGTTTTTGTTAAATTTTGTTAAATTTTGGAGTTTTATGTAAGATATTTTCTAAAATTTGCACAGTTTAACGTCTCATTTATCAACATTGGATAAAATTAAGAATATTAATATTTTTTGGAAATATAGTGCGAAAAATTATAGTTTTTTTATTTTTTATACATATTTTTGTTTGGGCTCAAAATCCACTTAAAATTATTCCGCCCGAAGAGGCTTTCAATGTCAATTTTGCAGAAAACAACGACATTATTACGGTTAGGATAGATATGTATGAAGGGGTATATCTGCTTGCCGACAAGTTGAGCATAGAAATATTGAAGCCGAAAAGAATTGATTTAAGCGCACAGCTTTCAAGCTCTTTACCTGAAATCTACAAAGAACAGAGAGTTTTTTGGAATTTTTATGAAACCGCAATCCCTATTGATTTTATAAAATCTTTAAAGATAGAAGGCGAAACGCTTCTACAAGTTACGTATCAAGGATGTGCGGGCGGCGGCGTTATCTGTTATCCACCGATGAGTGAAACTTTTGAAATATATATCAAAAATGATACTTTATCGGAACACGGTTTGATAGCCGCTATGTTTAAAAACAGAAGCTTTTTTGTCCTTTTGGTAAGTTTTTTTGGTTTTGGGCTGCTTCTATCTTTCACGCCTTGTACGTTTCCAATGATTCCTATACTCTCATCAATGATTGCTAAACAATCCAAAAAAAGTCACATGAATACAAAAAAAGGTTTTTTGCTCTCAAGCGTTTATGTTTTTTTTATGTCGCTTGCTTATATGATTGTCGGTATAATGGCGGGACTATTTGGCTCAAATATTCAATCGGCGCTTCAAATGCCTTTGATTATCGGAATATTTAGCGTAATTTTTGTACTGCTTGGCGCATCTATGTTCGGATTGTACAGTTTCCAAATACCATCTTATTTGCAAAATAAACTTTCAAAAAGCTTCAGTGACAAGCATGGTATTGCAGGTGTGGCTGTGATGGGCTTTGTATCTTCGTTGATAGTCGGTCCTTGCGTGGCAGCACCACTTGCCGGAGCTTTAATGTATATAGGACAAAGCGGAGATGCGATATTGGGAGGAGCTGCTCTTTTTGTTATGAGTATCGGTATGGGTATTCCGTTGTTGGTTATAGGAGCGAGTGCGGGTAAATTTTTACCAAAGCCTGGTATTTGGATGCAAACAATACAGAGAGTTTTTGGATTTATTATGTTTGGATTGGCCGTATGGATGAGTTCACGGATATTGCCCCCGCATATTAGTCTTATCTTGTATTCGCTTTTGATTATTGCTTTTGGCATATATATGTTTATGCTTATCAAATTTACTGCGATATGGCAGAAAGTATTGAAAGTTTTTTGCGCTTTTATCATTGTTTACGGTTTGATTGCTCTTGTCGGCGGTATCAATGAAGGCGGCTCACTTTTTGTTTTATCTGATAATTTTAAGAGTCGAAAAATGCAAAAGTTACCCATTAATTTTACACACATAAAAAATTTAGATGAATTGAACAATATCGTAAAAACAGCTCAAAAGCCTGTAGTACTGGAATTTACCGCTTCTTGGTGCGCAATTTGCACAGAGTTGGAGGATAAGACTTTCAGTCAAAAAAGCGTGCAAGAAAGTTTTGAAAATTTCATTTTATTAAGGGCTGACGTAACGAAAAACAGTAATGATGATAAAGAGCTTTTAAAAGCTTTTGGACTTTACGGGCCACCTGCTATCATTTTTTTCAAAAATGGCGTTGAGCTTGAACATTTGCAAATCGTAGGCTTTAAAAACGAAGCGGAGTTTTTGGATATTTTATCAAGAGTTGGAAATGAGTAAAAAAATAGAGGTTTTGGTGATTTTGGATAATCCGAAAGCCCAAAATATTGATTTGTTTGAAGAATATCTAAAAAAAGAGGGATTTGAAGCCGTTGAGAATGAGATTTTTGCATACAGAGGTTTTAGCACAACGCCTACTTTCAATACGAGAGCATATATTTTCGGTGTTTTTTCAAGAGCTTTCGAGATGGCTAAGGTTTTTACATGTAAGCTTGTTTGTCAAATAGGTGAAAACCATCCGGAAGTATATCTGTATGAAGAAAATGGGGAGTTTTTTAAAGAGCTAAGTTAAAATATACACTTGGATATCTATCCGAAAACTTTGAGTGCTTTTTCCAAATCCTCTTTTGTATCAATGCCGAAACTTTTGCTTTTTACTTCTATCATGTTGATTTGTTTTCCATGATAAAGTGCTCGAAGTTGTTCGAGTTTTTCGATATTTTCCAAAGGCGCTTCTTTAAAACTGCAAAACTCTTTTAAACTTTTGCACGTAAAGCCGTAAATTCCCAAATGCGCAAAATATACGATTTCGCTGTTTTCTCTATCATAAGGAATAGCACATCTTGAAAAATAGAGCGCTTTATCGTTTTTATCCAAGACAACTTTTACAAGATTTGGGTCGGTCGCTAACTCTTTTTCAACGATTTTATAGCAACTTACCATCGAAAAATCACTTTTTCTTGCAACTTCTTCAACTTTTTCTTTCACAGCTTTTACAATCTCAGGTTCTATAAAAGGCTCATCAGCTTGTACGTTTATCACTATTTCATCATCTTTTAGCCCGAGTTTTTTTGCGGCCTCATTTATCCTGTCGGTTCCGCTATTGTGCGATGTGCTTGTTAAGATGGCATCTATATTGTATTTTTTTGCAACTTCTATAACTTCATTTGAATCCGTTGCTATAACAACATTATCGACACTTTCTACTGCTTTTGCGGTTTTTATAACCATAGGAAGTCCGAAAATATCAGTCAAAATCTTATTTGGAAATCTTGTTGATGCAAGACGTGCAGGAATTATTATCATAAATTTACCCTTTGATAAAAGAGATAATCTCTTGTTTTATATCGCATTTTTCAACAATGTCACTATGCACAATTTCTTTTGAAAACAGCGAATTTATACAATCTGGTATCTTTACGTGTAAAGAGTTGCTAATCTTTTCAAGTGCTTCTTTATCGGAGTACTTTTTATCATCGTTCTCAATGGCATTTAACATCGTAGGCGCAAACTTTGTCCACTCGGCGGTTGAGCAGATAACGCAAGGAAGGTTTTTCTTTTTAAGCTCATTGTACGCTTTAATACAAGTTGCAGTGTGAGGATCCATAACATATCCGTTGTCTGCAAATTGTTTGATGGTTTTTAGTGCAAAAACATCATCGCAAAAAACAGCCTCAAAATCCTCTTGCAAAAGTTTAAGCTCATAATGTGTAAGCGAATATTTTTTATCATTTGCCAAGCTGTCCATAAACTCTTTACATCGTTTATCACCAAATTTATCAAACAAAACTCTCTCAACGTTTGAAGAGATTAAAATATCCATAGCAGGTGAGGTTGTTTTTAAAAGTTTTTTGTTGTTTATGTCGTAAATGCCGGTGTTTATCAACTCGGATAAAATATTATTTATATTTGAAGCGATGAGTATTTTCTCAATAGGCAATCCCATCTTTTTAGCATAATACGCTCCTAAAGCATTTCCGAAATTACCGCTTGGAACGATGATGTATATTTTGTCGCCATTTTTTATCTCATTTTGTTTTAAAAGTTCGATATATGAGGATATATGATAAATTATCTGAAATATTATCCTTCCAAAATTCACAGAATTTGCCGCACTTAGATTAATCTCATTTTGTTTTAGCGTATCTTTAAAGTCGTTGTTGGCAAGTAGAGATTTTAAAGCATTTTGCGCATCGTCAAAATCGCCCTTTATACCGATAACTTTTAAATTTTTTGCACTCTCAGTTACCATTTGCAGACGTTGTACATCGCTTGTTCCACCATCCGGATAAAGACAAGCAACTTTTATATTTTCTTTGTTTGCAAATGTATCAAGCGTTGCAGGACCAGTATCACCGCTTGTCGCAGCAAGGATTAGATAGTTTTTTTTCTCTTTTTTAGCCAAATGTGAAAGTATATAACCAAAAGGTTGAAGCGCCATATCTTTAAAAGCTCTTGTCGGTCCGTGATATAGCTCATTTACAAAGAGGTCATTTTTGACTTTTATCAAAGGAGCGGGAGTTTTTTCATCGTCAAACTTATCGTACAAATTTAAAGCCTCTTGCAGCACTTCATCGTCAATATCAATCTTAAAAAGTTTTAAAATACTAAAAGCCAATGTTTTATAGTTTTCATTTTTCATTTTTTCAAAAAAGTTACTATCCAAATGCGGTAAAAACTCAGACGTATAAAGTCCGCCAAAACTTGCACTTGGATTTTGTATAGCGTAAGAAAATTCTACTTTTTTTGGTTTTTGATTGTCATTACCTCTTGTTTCTATAAACATTGATTTTGTCCTTTTGTATTTTTATCTATAAATTTCAAATATTTTTTGCTACCTTTTAAAATAGGAATAGCCAAAATTTCCGGCACATCGTATGTGTGTAAAGATATGATTAGCTTTTTTATCTTTTTAAAGTTTTTTAATTTCGTCTTTATTTTCAGCTCAAATTCATCAGAGTTTTCGGTTTTACCTTCCCAATGATAAATGGAAGTTATTTTATTTATCGAGATACAAGCTGCTAATTTTTTCTCAATAAGTTCGTTTGAAATAGAATTTGCCAACTCTAAATTTGGAGTTGTTGTTAGCATTAAAATATAGCTCATTTTTTTATAATCGTACCAATTCCCTCATTTGTAAAAAGCTCTAAAATGATAGAGTGCTGAATCCTTCCATCAATAATATGCGCATCATCAACACCGCCTTCGATGGCTTTCAGACAAGCGTCAACCTTTGGTATCATTCCGCCATTTATCGTGCCGTCAATTTTAAGTTTTTCAATGTCGTCTTTTTTGAGTTTTGATAAAAGGTTTTTATCTTTGTCCAAAACGCCGATGGTATCGGTTAGAAAAATCACTTTTTTTGCTTTTACGCTTTTTGCAATTTCACTTGCTGCAAGGTCGGCGTTTATATTGTATCCGGGATGTTTTTCATCATCGCCACTCGCAATTGGAGCGATTACGGGGATAAAACCATCATTTATCAGTTGCAATAACATCTCGCTATTTACTTGCGTTATATCACCAACCAAACCATATTTTCCACCATCTGCCGTTTTTGCTTTTATGAAATTTGCATCTTTTCCGCTAAGACCAATGGCTTTTGCACCATTAAAATTTAAAAGTGTTGTGATTTCTTTATTGACATTTCCGCTTAATACCATCTCAACAACTTCCATAGCCTTTTCATCGGTTACACGAAGTCCATCAACAAAATGGCTCTCAATTTTAAGTTTATCAAGAACATTATTGATACTTTTTCCACCGCCATGAACGATGATAATTCTAATACCAACAAGATACAAAAGCACAATATCTCTTGCAAATTCATCTTTTAATTTTGGGTTTATCTGCGCCGCACCGCCATATTTTATAACAATAGTCTGTTTTGCAAATTTTTTAATATACGGAAGTGCATCAAGTAAAATACTTGCTTTTTGGATTTTATCTTGCATAGTTAATGCCTTATAAATAAAATAAGTAATGATTTTACACAAAAAGAGTTGAGAAAGTCTTTACGTGTAAAACATTACGCTATTTTGTGTCATAAATCGGCACATATCCAACATCTTTTATCAACTCTTGTCCTTGTTCGCTAACAAACCAATCTATAAGTTTTTGAGTATTTTCAGAACTATTTTTTGTGCTTACCATGTATATATTTGTGGTAAACGGATAAGAGTTGTTTTGAATATTTTCTATGGTAGGCGAGATGTTATTGATATTTAAAATTTTTATATTATCATTTTTATTCATCGTTGTTGAGTAATATCTAAAAGTTTTTTGAGTTAAGCAAAGCCC
>JAIRSJ010000095.1 GCA_031255525.1 Campylobacteraceae bacterium | reverse complement strand
TTCATTAGAAGTTTAAACGATAAAGCTTCAAATTTCAGAAGCACGAGCGATTTTCCGGAATTTTTGAAAAAGCACCACGGATTTGGCATTTGTGATGTAGATACCAGATTTTTGACTAAAATGATACGAGAAAGCGGACCTAAAATGATGATAGCCTCTACTAAAGAGAGCAGCAAAGATGTATTAAAAAATATGCTTAAAAGCTCTCCGAGAATTGAAGAGTTTGACTATATGCCGCAAGTGAGTACAAAAAAAAGCTATATACATGAAAACGGTGCATGGAATGATAAAGAGTTAAAGTATAAGAAAGCTTCTCATATTTTAGGCAAAAAAGTTATTGCGTTTGATTTTGGTATTAAGCGAAATATTTTAAATGAACTCTCTGAAGCCGGAATCAGCGTTGAAGTTGTACCATATAATACGAAAAGCGAGACAATTATCAAAAAATACGAAGAAGGTGAAATACACGGAGTATTTTTATCAAATGGTCCGGGAGATCCGTTGGTGTTGAAAAAAGAGGCTGAAGAGTTAAAGAAGCTGATAAAAGCAAAAATACCGATATTTGCCATTTGCTTAGGGCATCAATTGCTTTCAATCGCACACGGATACGACACATATAAGTTAAAATTCGGACAACACGGCGGAAATCACCCCGTACGCAACGAACAGAACAAGTATGTTGAAATAACAGCGCAAAATCACAATTACAGTGTACCTGAAGAAATTTGCAAAATAGCTAAAATCACACACATAAATCTTTTTGACAACACGATAGAAGGGCTTGAATATATAGATGAACCTATATTTTCGGTTCAGCACCATCCTGAGGCAAGTCCGGGACCTCATGAGAGTAAATATATTTTTAGCAAGTTTGCAAAAAAACTTTAAATCTATATTGAGATGAATGTTATCAACTTTGCGGCAATCCTTCTTGCAGCGTTGAGCGGAAGTGCGCATTGTATAGGCATGTGCGGAGGTTTTGTTGCAGCTATTAGCGCTCATAAGATAAACAAAGACACCCCTTTTGGCAAACAGTTTTTTTTACATTTTATATATCACTTCGGACGAATCAGTTCATATGCGCTTTTAGGAGCTGTTTTTGGATTTTTGGGACAGGCCGTCTCTTTATCTTATAAAATGCAAGGCTTTTTATGGTTTGTGGTTGGATGTTTCATGGTAGCGCTTGGTGTTTCGCTGATTGGCAAGATAAAATTTTTAACATATCTTGAGAGTTCTTTTATACTGAAGCCCGCAGTAAAAAAAATCTATAATTTTCTTACGGCATCAAAAAGCTTGTCGAGTTTTTATCTATTGGGAGTTTTTAACGGCTTTCTTCCGTGTGGGTTGGTTTATTTTTTTGCCGCATTTGCTGCTGTTGGCGGTTCTGCTTTTTGGGGCGCTGTTGTTATGATAACTTTTGGAGTTGCCACTCTTCCTGCCATGATGGGGTTTGGTTTTGTCTTGGGTGTTTTAAAAATAAGAGATGTAATGATTAAGATATCCTCTGCGATAATCATTTTATATGGTATATATCTATCTTACCGCGGTTATATTACGATGCTTGGAGCAGTCGATGGAAGAACTTAGACAGTATAAAATGGCGGTAGAGCAAAGCAATATAGTCTCAAAAACAGATATAAACGGCATTATTACTTTCGCAAACGAAGAGTTTTGTAAAATAAGCGGTTACAACCAAGAAGAGCTGATAGGAAAAAACCACAACATAGTGAGACATCCGGATGTTCCAAAGGCGAATTTTGAACTGCTTTGGAATACTATCTTAAGAAAAGAGACATTCAAAACTACCGCTAAAAACAGAGCAAAAGACGGGTCTACTTTTTATGTAAACACGACTATTTTTCCTATTTTGGATAAAAGCGGAAATATTTTGGAGTTTATTGCCATAAGATATGATGTGACGGAAAATATTCTTTTAACAGAAGAGTTGACGAGAAAAGAGGAAGAGTTAAAACATTTGAATGCTACGCTTGAGAATAGAGTCAAAGAACAGACCAAACAATTACTTGATTTAAATAGAAATTTGGAAAAAAGAGTCAAAGAAGAGGCTGAAAAAAACCGCGAAAAAGATAAGATGGTATTTCAACAAGCGCGTCTTGCGGCAATGGGTGAAATGATAGGCAATATTGCTCATCAGTGGAGACAGCCTTTATCGGAACTTGGAATAATTTTATTTAGTATGAAAAAATCTTTTGCGCAACAAGACTTGGACAAGATGGAAGAGCAGTACGAACAGGGTAAAAAAGTTATAGACAGGATGTCGCAAACTATAGAAGATTTCAGAAATTTCTTCAGTCTTGAGAAACGCAAAAACGTATTTTTTATAAAAGATACGATAGATGAAGTTATCTCCATTTTGGCAGGTTCCCTTTCCAGAGCAAAAATACACGTAAAGATAAAAGCGAGAAAAACGATAAATGTTTTAGGTCACAAAAATGAATTGTCTCAAGCAATTTTAAATATAATAAACAATGCAAAAGACGCCTTCAAAGATAAGAATACCAAAAAAAATGTCATAACAATATCCGCAAAAAAAGAGAGCGGATTTGTACATATATGTATACAAGACAACGCCGGAGGCATAGATGAAGCTATCATTGATAAGGTTTTTGAGCCGTATTTTACAACCAAACATGCAAGTTTGGGAACAGGGCTTGGGCTTTATATCGTAAAAACAATAATAGAAAACAGTATGCAAGGAGAAATTACCGTTGAGAATAGAAACGGCGGTGCATTTTTCATGATAAAAATACCAATCAAATAAGATTAAAAGGAAATATTATGGGAACACAAAGTTTGCTTAAAAAGCTTTCGGTTTTATATGTGGAAGATGAGGTTGATATTAGAAAATCTCTCGCAGCTGCTATAGAAGATGAATTTGGTAAATTCATAACCGCCGCAGATGGCAGTGAGGGTTTGAAGAAATTCAAAAAATTTGAACCTGATATTGTAGTTACGGATATTTTAATGCCGATAAAAGACGGTTTGGAGATGGCAAAAGAGATAAAAGCCATATCGAAAGACACGGCCATAGTAATCTTGAGTGCATTTAGTGAAAAAGAGAGGTTGTTTAAAGCTATAGATGTGGGAGTGGATAAGTATCTCATAAAACCTATTCATCCGGACGATCTCCTATCTTTGCTTACAAATATAGCCATACAAAAGTTTTCGATAAGTAATATTATTGAACTTGGAAGAGGGTATGAGTTTGATAAAAACAAAAAAATTTTGATAAAAGACGGCAATCCCATAGCATTAACCAAAAAAGAGATTTTTTTCATCTCTTTTTTGGTGGGACATCTTGGAACATTTGCTTTGCACGAAGATATTAAACGTTCTGTTTGGGCAAATAAAAAAGTAAAGGATGCGGCAATAAGGACGTTTGTTAAAAGAATCAGGGAAAAAACGGACAAAAATTTTATTAAAAATGTACCTGCTTTAGGATATAAAATATCAATATAAAAAACAAAATAATAAATATTATTTATCATCTAATCACTTAAGACGAAAAAGTTGATTTTTTATTTAAGAGATAGCTAATCTTATTAAGCTTGGTTGTATCTTGAATGTACTATAATCTCAGCATTATGTGATATTCTTGTGACATAAAAACTTTACTTAGGAGGAATTTGATGCAGGCTACGAATGCATTGAACTACGACTATTCGGTTGCCAAGCTATTTACCTTTGCCGCCATATTATTTGGCGTTATAGGTATGGTCTTGGGTGTTGTAATTGCCTTGCAAATGGCTTTTCCAAGCCTAAATTATCTACTTGGCGAATATGGTTTATTCGGCAGGTTGAGAGTTTTGCATACTTCCGGGGTTATCTTTGGATTTATGTTGAGCGGTATTTTTGCAACATGGTACTACGTTGGACAACGCGTACTCAAAGTCTCATTGGCTGAGTCGCCGTTTCTTTTATTCATTGGCAAATTGCACTTTTGGGTATATTTTCTACTCATCTTAGTTGCAGTTATAAACCTATTTTTGGGCATATCTACAGGAAAAGAGTATGCTGAATTAGAGTGGCCTTTGGATTTGGTAATTGTTGTCTTTTGGGTTTTATGGGGAGTTAGTATCTTCGGACTTATAGGCATAAGACGTGAAAAGTCACTCTATATCTCTGTTTGGTATTACATAGCTACGTTCTTGGGTATAGCTATGCTTTTCTTGTTCAACAACATGAGCATTCCTACATATTTTGTATCTGGCTACGGAAGCGTATTGCACTCCGTCTCTATGTATGCGGGAGCAAATGATGCTATGGTGCAATGGTGGTACGGACACAATGCTGTTGCATTTGTCTTTACTGTTGGCATTATCGCTCAGCTCTACTACTTTTTGCCAAAAGAGGCAGGTCAGGCAGTTTACTCATATAAACTTTCATTATTCGCATTTTGGGGATTAATGTTTGTTTATCTATGGGCAGGCGGACACCATTTGTTATATCAGGCAGTTCCTGACTGGTTGCAAACGATGGGTTCAATCTTTTCTGTTGTCTTGATTTTACCTTCTTGGGGTAGTGCGGTGAATATCCTTCTGACTATGAAAGGCGAATGGGATCAGTTAAAATCAAGTCCGCTTATCAAGTTTATGATAGTAGCTTCGACATTCTATATGTTTTCAACTCTTGAAGGTCCGATTTTGTCTATCAAATCTGTAAACGCTTTAGCACACTTCACAGATTGGGTTCCAGGACACGTTCATGACGGTACGCTTGGCTGGGTAGGATTTATGACAATGGCATCAATTTACCATATGGTTCCAAGATTTGTAAAAAGAGAGCTTTATAGTAAAAGCTTGATGGAAGCACAATTTTGGATTCAAACAACAGGTATCGTTTTATTTTTCGCAAGTATGTGGATAGCTGGTATTTCACAAGGTATGATGTGGAGAGCGACAGACGATTTTGGTAGTCTTCAGCATTCGTTTATAGACACTGTTACAAAACTATTCCCATATTTTGTAATTCGTGCAGTAGGCGGAACATTGTATGTACTAGGATTTTTACTATTCGTCTACAATATCATCAAAACTATTTATTCAGGCAAAGTACTTGAGAAAGAACCTCAAAATGCTACGCCTGTTGCAGCGTAAAGGAGGCGGTTATGTTTAGTTGGTTAGAAAAAAATCCTTTCTTTTTCGCAGTGGTTTTATTTGTAGTTATCGCGTATGCAGGCATTGTGGAGATACTCCCAAGCTTTGTTGAAAATGCTCGTCCGGTAGAAGGTGCAAAACCATATACGGTACTTGAGCTTGCAGGTAAAAATATCTATGTCAAAGAGAACTGCAACGGATGTCATTCGCAAATGATACGACCGTTCAAGTCTGAAACAGATAGATACGGCAAGTACTCATTAAGCGGCGAGTATGCTTATGATAGACCATTTTTGTGGGGTTCAAAAAGAACCGGTCCTGATTTGATGAGAGTTGGCAATTTAAGATCTTCTGATTGGCATGATGATCACATGAAAGATCCGTCCGCCTATGTCAAAGGTTCAATTATGCCTGCTTATAAACACTTATACAATAAAGTTGCCGATTTGGAGACTGCTTATGCTGAAGCTTACACTGTCAAAGCGGTGTTTGATACTCCTTATGACAAGGAAGGCTTTCCAAGGTTAGGTACTTGGGAAGAAGCACAAGAGCAAGCGATGCAAGAGGCTAAAGTAATTGTCGATAGCGTAAGAGGACAAGACGTCAAAGATGCATTCGCCAGAGGCGAAGTCTTAGAAATTGTCGCTCTAATTGCTTATTTGAACAGTTTAAAGTAAAGGTGTGATATGAGCATGGACATAATGGGTATGTTAATCAAGTATCAAGCGTATGGGTATTTTTTCTTGATAGTTTTTTTGGTAACTGTACTTTATTGGTACTATTTTCATTTGTACAAATCCGAAAAAACGGGAAGAAGAAATTTTGAAAAGTATGGCAAGATAGCTTTAGAAGATGAAATCTATAACAAGCCTATTGAACCTATGCCTATCAAAAAAAGCAAAATTGAACAGCAAAGGGGAGCAAAATGAGCGATCTTTTTGGTTTTAGTAATATCAATGAACTCGCGTTGGCAGGCGCTGCGGCGACTCTTGTCATCACTCTTATTGCGATCGCAATATATTTTAAAAGTATTGCCAGTGATAAAAGTAGCGGCGAGCTATCTGATGGAGCTTGGGACGGCATTAAAGAGTATAAAAACCCGCTTCCTCTGGGGTGGGCTGTCTCTTTCTTGGGTCTTGGTATTTGGGCTATCTGGTACATGTTTGCAGGTTATCCGCTAAATGCATATTCGCAAATTGGGGAATACAATGAAGAGGTAGCAGGACACAATGCCAAGTTTGAAGCGAAGTGGCAAAATGCAGATGAAGCTACTTTAAGAAATATGGGCGAAAGTGTTTTCTCGGTACAATGTGCTCCGTGTCATGGGTTGACAGGCGATGGTATCGATGGCAAAATGGCGGCTGATTTGACAAAATGGGGAACAGATACTTCTGTTGTTGATTCCGTATTACACGGCTCTAAAGGTTTGGGTTACGATCTTATAGAGATGTTACCTAAACTCGACGGTTTAGTTGAAAGCGAAAGAGATATAGAGTTAGCCAGAGATTATATGGTTAAATACTTGGCACAAACTAAACCTTTGACAGCTGGTGATGAGAATACAAAAGGGATTGAAGAAGAAGCATGGAATGTATGCGCCTCTTGCCACGGTGAAGATGGCAAAGGATACGGCGCTCCCGATTTGACAAATTATGGTAAGCCTGAATTTGTAGTGGACGTATTAAATAGAGGCAAAAACGGTTATATCGGAAGTATGCCTGCATTTGATGACGGTCGTTTAACTGATGTTCAAAAAAGAGCTGTGGGCACATACGTGCTTTCACTTCGTCGTTAAGGAGAGAAACAATGGAAAATACAAGCAGACATATTTTTCACATTCACGGAATCACAGGTATGTTAATAGCTACGGTTCTATTGCTTTCAATCTTGGCAGCATTGACATATTTTGGTATATTAGCGCAAAAGAGTGTTGCTGATAAACCTTATGTGATTACAGATCCGCAAGAGATTAAAGCCATCGATATTGGCAATGCGAATCTAAGAGTTGTTAAAGGAGAATAGGCATGGAAAAATTAGTTGGCGCTTTAATAGTATTAGTACTTGTAGCAATTGCTGTTTTGATGGCTTACTCTGTCTTAACTCCGAACCATTTAGTTATCGTCTGATGAAATTAGGCGATTTTTTCAAAAGCAGTCGTTTTTTAACGGCTGCTTTTCTTTTTTTTATTCCGTTTTTATTGCAAGCCCAAAATTATGTTATCAATAATGAAGATGGCATCATAGGCCAAAAAGCTGTTGATAAGATAAATGAGATGGGCGAAGAACTTTTTGCGAAAGATGACGTAAGTGTCTATGTATCGCTCAATAAAACCGCGGGCAATATTTCAGCCAAAGAGTATACTGATTTACTTACCGATAAGCTTAAGTCTCCATATGTGCTTTTGATAATGCTTACCGAAGATAAAATAATAGATATTATCAGCTCAAGCGAAGACATGGAAAAGAGGTTCAACAAATCCCAAGTGCTAAGCCCTGTTCCTTATCACGGCACAATTAAGCCGCTTTTAGCTGTTAAGAAAGATTTGGATAATTTTTCAGCCGCTATATTGAATGGCTATGCTGATATTGTTGAGCAAATAGCAAAAAGTGATAATTTAAAGCTCGAGAGCGCTATAGGAGATACTAACCGTGATACGCTTGATTATGTCAGAATTATAATATATAGTATATTTGTAGCAGTTTTTTTCATTTATATTTATAAAAAAATAAGGTATTACTATGCAAAAAAGAAAAAGTAAAAATTATTGGCCGCATGCAATTCTTATTAGTTTGGGACTAATAGCGTTAGCTTGCGTTTATACTATTATAGAGGCTTTAAAAAACCCTGTCGAGATGGATACTTTCTATTTGCAAAATTATCAAGAAGTAGATAAAAACTATGATAAGATAAAAGCCTTGCAAGAGAATTTTGAAAAAAAATATAAGGTATTTTTTGAGGTTAACAATGGGTCTGATGATATTTTGCATGTAGGGGAAAATAATAATATAAAAATTACTCTAAATGACAGAGAACAGAGCGAATGTGATTTAGATGCCGATATACAATTACTTTTAACAAGACCCGAGACAAACTTATACAATCAAAATCTTACAGGTTCCGAGATTGACAAATGCGAATGGTTTTTTTCTCCTATTACTATAGAAAAGATCGGACGATGGCAGTTTCAGACTAAAATAACAATCGGTGAAGATGTCGGATTTTTTACGTACGAAACCAATACTACGCATAAGTAATTTACGCGAACAGACGTATAGTAAGAGCCGAACCAATCATGAGTATTTTTAATTGATATATTCGGTTATAGCACTATTAATTAATGGCAAAAACCTGCCTGTTTTTTATCAGTAAGAGTGCTTATTTTAATTTCAATCCTGATGATCTAAATATCTGCTTTATTGTCTTTTGATGCAGACGTTAAAAATAAATAAAGCGACAATTTGTTGCAAGCGAAATAAAAATCACCAATGTTGATGTATGCTTAAAAATTGCAACCGCAAGTCGTTTTTTTAAAAAAGCGTATTTAAGCCCAAAACAAATCTAAGTAGTTAAAATAACCGTTATTAAAACAAAAGTGGAGTTTATGACAGAGGTTTTTTCTACCACAAGGCAAGTTAGAGGATTTTACGAATCATTTTTAGGTAATAATCAACTCTTGATAAAAGCTATTACCATAGCCGAACTTGAGTCAAAAGCTTGGATTGTGCCCAATGCCGTGCAAGCCGACGATGATACAAGAGCACTTTTAATGCGCGAAGCTTCAGCGTTTTCCAACTTTGATAAACTTCATATTCCAAAAGAATTCATGGCTTTTTTGCAAAATTCAAACTATATTTTTCGTCTTTTTGAAGAACTTGCAAATGAAGAGGTTGAATTAGATGAGCTTGACTTGAATGATACTTATGCCGAGTTTAGCGAACATGTTGCGATATTAAAAGAGCTTTTGAGGCGATATTGCATATTGCTTGAACAAAAAGGGTTGTTTGATAAGATAACTTTACCCAAACTTGCCGAATTAAATATATCCTACGTTTCCTCTTTGAAAAAAATAAGAGTTCATTTGGAAGGATATTTGAGTCGCTTTGAGATAAGACTTTTGGAAAATATTAAAAAGTACTGCAAAGTTGAGATTGTAACGCCTATATCAGCATATAATAAAAAAACAGCCCAATGGCTTGCGAAAGAGGGTATTGACGCATTGCCGGGTACGATTGCAGAGTGTGATTTAAATGAAAGCAAAGTGATAAAAAGTGAAAATCTTTACTCCTCAAAGCCAAAAATTTTTTATAAATCTTTCTCTTTGCGTGTTTTGCAAGCAGCTTTTGTATTTAAAAAGATAGAAGAGTTTGTAAAAAATGGTATTTTACCTCAAAATATAGCTGTCGTACTGCCTGATGAGAGTTTCGCTTCTATTTTAAAAGAGCTTGACAAATTGAATAATCTGAATTTTGCAATGGGCTTTGAGATGAAATATTTTGCTTATTGCCAAAGATTGCAAGCTGTTTTGAAATTTATAAAAGATGATGAGATAGAGCATATTTTTAGACTGTTTAGACTTAGACTGGGCAAAGAAAACTTATGGGATTTTCGTAAAAAAACGGGTCTTGGTGATATCGTATTTTGGCTCAAAAGTCTTATTTATGAAGATGATAGCAAAGAAGAGAAAAGTATAGTTGAAAATGAACTTTTTTTATTTGAAAAGTTTTTGCAAAACGGCATGGAATTAAATTTTGAACAAGCCGCAACACTGTTTTTAAAAAGAGTGGGGCAAAAAAGTATAGATGATTACAGAGGCGGTAAAATAACAGTTATGGGCGTATTGGAGAGTCGCGGAGCTAGGTATGATGGCGTTATTATCGTAGATTTTAATGACGATATTGTTCCTAAAAGAAGTAGCAAAGATATGTTTATCTCCTCTTTGGTGCGTTTAAAATCAAATCTTCCCACTGCTGAAGATAGAGAAAACTTGCAGCGGTTTTTTTATGACAGACTTATAAATAATGCAAAAATGGTCGCGATAAGCTGTGTGGAAAATGAGGAAAAATTACCTTCGCGATTTTTAAAAAGCTTACACATGAGTATAGAGGAGATATCCGAAGAATCATATAAAGATATTTTGTTTAAAACAAACCGTATTAAAAAAAACATAGAGAAAAATTTTATTTGCGAGCATGATTTTTTTGCCGAACCACTCTCTTCAAGTAGACTCAAAACTTATTTGGAGTGTTCAAGAAAATATTATCTAAAGTATATAAAGGGTTACAAAGAAGCTTTGATGCCGACTGATACATGCGATGCAAGGGCTATGGGAACGCTGATACATGAAGTATTAAGAGATGTTTTTAAAAACCCCTCTTTCACATTTGCAGATTTAATGAAAGAGGCAAAAAAATTAATTGAGGAAAAAAGAGTAAAAAAAGCGCTTTGGGAGATTGAGAGCGATGTTTGGCTATTAAAATTAGAGAATTTTTTTGCTCTTGAGATGCAAAGATTTGAAGATGGATGGGAGATTTTTGCATTAGAAAAAAATGAAAAACGTGAATTTGAGGGATTTAACATAACAGGCATTATAGACAGAATAGATAAAAAAGCAGATAAATATCTACTTTTGGACTATAAAACAGGCAAAATAGATATAGATATAACCGAAAAAAAAGCTATGGAATCAAACGATTTTCAACTCGAATTTTATTCTCTTTTGTGTGAAAATTTAGGAGATGTGAAAGCTGCTTTTTACGATTTGAATAAAGCGGAAATAGTAGAAAATATGTATTTTGACAAAAAGAAAGAGAAGCTTTTGGAGCATTTGCGGTTTTTGAGGCAAAATACTACGTTTGCATTTGATAAAAGAGAAGATAAAAAGATGTGCAGAATATGTCAATTTAATAAACTTTGCTGGGGTTGCGCATGAAATTTGTCGAATGTTTAGCTCTTAATGCAAGTGCCGGAAGCGGTAAGACATTTGCGCTTAGCATAAGATATATTGCGCTTTTATTAAAGGGAGCTAATGCTTCTAATATAGTTGCGCTCACATTTACTAAAAAAGCGGCGAATGAGATGCAGCACAGAGTTTATAATACGTTGCAAAATTTAAAAAACCACAAAGCGGAATTAAGCGAACTTAGCGCTGTTTTGGAATTGAGCGAAGATGAGATTTTAAAAGTAAGCGCCAAAATTTTGCCGCATTTTTTAAAAGCAAATATCAAAATTTCCACCATAGATGCATTTTTCGGACAGATTTTGCGGAAATTTGCTTTGCATCTTGGACTTATGCCTGATTTTAGAAGTAATTTTGCATATGATGAACAGCGTTTTTATGAATTTTTTTTGAAAAACGTGAAAAGTTTCAATGCATACGACTCTCTTTTGCATTTTGTGATTTCAGGACAAAAGAGCTTAAGAGATTTTTTCGAATTTTTATCCTTAATGTACGAAAAAAATAGCGAAATAGACAGATGGCAATTTGATAGAATCAAAGCTCCAAGTGATAAAAATGTTCTTGAAGTTGCAAACGAAATAAAGCAAAAACTTGAGAGCTTGAATGCAAGCGAAAATGCGGTGAAAACTTTTGATGCCGATAATTTCTCCAAGCTTATCGCAAAGAATTTTTGGGCAAAAGAGAGTCTTAATTATTGGTTATACAAAAAGGTTTATACTCCTGAACTTGACGAAATGCTTGAGAGGTTAAAAGAAGCATTGAGAGAATTTTATATTAAAAGAGAACATTATTTGATGGGAGAACTGTTTTTCCTTTTTTCTCTTTACAAAGATGCCAGACTTCAAAATGCAAAATTGACGAATGAGCTTTCGTTTGATGATATTACAAATGCCGTTTATGAACTTTTATGCCGATATATAGATAATGATTTTTTATATTTCAGGCTTGATGGAACAATAGAACATTTGTTGATAGACGAATTTCAAGATACAAATATTGTGCAATATAAGATTTTAGAGCCTATTATTCGCGAGATTATTTCCGGAATAGGCACAAAAGAGTTTAGAAGTTTTTTTTATGTTGGCGATACGAAACAGTCTATCTATCGTTTCAGAGGTGGTGCAAAAGAACTTTTCGGACATATAGTAAAAGATTTAGACGTACATGTCGACTCTTTGAAAAAAAACTATAGAAGTCAAAAAATTATTGTAGAGTTTGTAAATGAAATTTTTAAAGATAAAATTGCAAATTATGAAATGCAAGAAGCGACAAAAGAGGGTGGCTTTGTTAAAGTTACAATAAGTACTGATATAGTTTTTGATACATGCGAGAATGTGCAAATGCTGCTCGAGCACGTAAGGGCAGAAAATATTGCTATTTTGTGCACCGTTAATAGCGATGTTTTGACTATAAGAGAGGCACTTGAAGAGAGAGGTATTTTTACAAGAACGGAGAGCGCGACACTTGTGATGGATTCGCCAAATGTTGTGGCTATTATGGAGTTTTTGAAATATCTCTATTTTGAAGATGAGGTATTTTGGAGCAAGTTTAGGGCAATTGCGGAACAAAAAAAGTTAAGCTTTAGTACGCAAAATGGTATGTTCGGACGTAATTTTATGGCAATAATAGGAGAAGATTTTGAAAAGTTGCCAAGTCTTGCTGACTTTGACAAAAACGATGCGCCGCTTCACATCATAACTTCATGTATTGAAAAGTTCGGACTTGAGGGTAAAGATACCGATGTTATACATTTTTTAGAAATTGCAAGTAGATATGACAATATAGAAAGCTTGCTTTTCTCTCGCGATAAAATGGGCGAAAAATCTTTAAAAGAGCACGCAAAAGGCGTAAAAATCTTAACTACACACAAATCAAAAGGGCTTGAGTTTGCATACGTTATTGTAGTAGATAGAATTCAAGGTAAAAGATTTGGAAGTGATTTATTGTTGTTTGATTATGATGGAATCGAGTTAAAAAACATTTTCGTTCCTATGAACAAAAGAGAACTTGTAGATAAAAGCTATAAATGCGCAAAAGACAAAGAACAAAAATTAAGCGAAGACGATGCGCTAAATCAGTTCTATGTTGCTTTTACACGTGCTAAAAATGGCCTTATTATCGTGCAAAAAGACAAAGATTCGTCCTTTGATACATTAGGGTTGCAACAGATACAAGCAGGTCACATAACTCCTATCACACCGCATCAAGAAAGTGCGCAAAAAACACTAAAATACAATGCTTTGGCGTTTGGCAAGCAAAATGTTGTTATAGAGAAAGAGAGTATTGAGGGCAGTTTGGAAAGTGTGCATTTTGGACTCGCACTGCATTTTACTTTGGAAATGATGACAAACTTCAGCGAAGATGAGCTCAAAAATAGTCTTATTTGCACTAAAAATAAATATGGAAAGCTATTAGACGAAAAGGCTTTTTTATCTATAAAAAATAGAGTTTTAAGTTTGATAAAAAATGAGAAATTTCAAAGTCTTGTTCAAGGTGGTACACTTTTCAAAGAGCAGCCGTATGTGTATGAGGGCAAGAGAAAGCAGATAGATATATTGGTGGAGAAAGATACGGAAAGTGTAATTATTGATTACAAAAGCTCATTTTTTGCAAAATCGTCACATGTAAAACAGGTGAATGAGTATAGAGATACCCTTGAAATCATTAGCAAAAAAAGAGTTGAGGCGTATCTTTGCTATCTGCACGAAGATAAAAGCGTTGTGATTAGTTTGCGAGATTTGACATAAGTTTCGTAGCACCTATCTTTTTGCTTCAAATAAACTTAAATTAAGCGTTATGTAAGAATTATTTAACTACAATCACCTTTTTAAAAATCAAAGACAAAGGTCATAATATTATGGGCGCTACTCAAATTTTAAAGTCAAGCCAGGTTGTTAGAGACTGGGTTTTGATAGATGCCAAAGGAAAGCGATTCGGGCGAGTATTAACCGAAGCCGCTACAATTTTGCGCGGAAAACACAAACCATCTTTTACTCCAAATGTTGATTGTGGTGATTTTGTCGTTATTATCAATGCGGACAAAACCGACTTCAGCGGTAAAAAAACGGAGGATAAATTTTATCATAGACACAGCGGATATTTTGGCAGCACGAAGAGTGAAAAGCTCGGCGACCTTTTAGCGAAAAATCCGGTGAAGTTATACAAATTAGCGATGCGCGGCATGCTTCCAAAAACAATTTTGGGAAAAGCTATGATTAAGAAACTTAAAGTTTACGCAGGCGGTGAACATCCGCATACGGCACAATTTAGCAAGATAAAAGGAAAATAATTATGGCAAAAGCAGTAAAAGTGTATGCAACAGGCAAAAGAAAATCAGCGGTTGCTAAAGTGTGGGTAAAATCAGGTAAAGGCGCCATAAGTATTAACGGCACAGATTTAAATAGTTGGCTTGGCGGACATGAGGCTATAAAATTGAAAGTAATTCAGCCTTTGCTTTTAACAAAACAAGAGTCTTTGCTGGAAGTTGTTGCCGATATACAAGGCGGCGGTTATTCGGCTCAAGCTGAAGCTCTAAGACATGGAATAGCAAAAGCTTTGGCTGCTTTAGATGATGATTTCCGCGCGATTTTAAAACCAAAAGGACTTCTTACAAGGGATTCTCGTGTGGTCGAGAGAAAAAAATTCGGTAGACATAAAGCGCGCCGCAGTCCTCAATTTTCAAAACGTTAATTCAAAAAGAGTCAATTTTTTGACTCTTTTTATAAATTTATCTTTTATTAAAATAAAGCAAGTATAATTCGACTTGTCTAAATGACAAACCTCCTTTTTGTAGCATTATAGAAAGCCGCGGTGTTTCCTCACATCCTTTAAAATATATCGCGGCTTCATCTATAATGTAAGTTCTGCTTTTTTTGTTATAATGTCGTGATGAGAAAACTATTTATTTTAATTTTTATCATTCAATTTCAATTTCTTTTTTGCTCCTCCTTACATATGGCGATGAATGCAAATCCAAGCAGGATAAATCCCATTTTGGCCACCGATACCGTGAGCGGTGAAATATCATTTTTTATATTCAATAGTTTGCTTACTTATGATGAAAACGCATCTATAAAATCAGAACTTGCCAAGTCGTACAAATTTTTGGATGATAAAACGCTTATTTTTTATCTAAGAGATGATGTTTTTTGGTCTGATGGAGAGCGATTTGATGCAGATGATGTGATTTTCACATATGAGAGTATTCTTTCCCCAAACGTTTCTACACCATACTCGGAAGGTTTTAAGCATGTCCGAAAAGTGGAAAAATTAGATGATTTTATCATCAAGGTAACTTATGAATACCCTTATTTTAAAGCTCTTGAAACATGGATGATGGGAGTGCTTCCTAAACATATTTTAAAAGATGAAGATTCTTTGATGACAAGCAAATTTAATCAAAAGCCGATAGGCACAGGAATGTTTACGCTTAAAGACTTTTCAATTTCAAAAAACTTTATATTGCAAGCTAACAAAAATTATTTTTTAGGTTCTCCGAAATTTGATAATATAATTTATCATTTTGTGCCGGATTCTTCAACCGCTTTTTTGATGTTAAAATCAGGCGAGCTTGATATGGCCGAAATCTCTCCGTTGCAGCTTAAAAAACAAGCAGATGAAGAATTTATGAGCAAATTTAATATATATGAAGGCATATCGCACGCTTATACATATGTAGGGTTTAATCTGAAACTTCCGAAATTTCAAAATCCGCTTGTAAGAGAAGCTTTGAGCCTTGCTATTGACAGACAAGCGTTGATAGATATTTTGCTTTTCGGCGAAGGTTTTGTGTGTACAGGACCTTTTTTGCCGGGTACTAATGTTTTTAATACACAAATAAAAGCCCCGAAACAAGATATAAAAAAAGCGCTCGAGCTGCTTAAAAAAGCGGGATACAATGAAAAAAATCCGCTTGAATTTGAACTTATAACAAATTCGGGCCATAGAGTATATGTAGCGCAAATATTGCAGCATCAATTTAAAAGCGTCGGCGTAAAGGTGAAGATAAGAGTTATGGAGTGGCAGGCATTTTTAAATACCGTTATTGCTCCGAGAAAATTTGATGCTATTTTGATGGGTTGGTCGCTTGGCATTAAACCGGATGCTTACTCTATTTGGCATAGTGAATCCGACAAAGTCGGAGGTTTCAATTTTATAGGATACAAAAACGAAAAGGTCGACAAGCTCATAAAAGAGGCCGAAAAAATAGTTGAGGAGGAGGAGTTTGGTAAAATTTACAGAGAAATTTTTGAACTCATCGTGCAAGACAATCCCTATCTTTTTTTATATATACCAAAAAATATTACTGCCGTCAAAAGAAATATATCTCCTGTCTATCCGTCAATTATAGGAGTTACGCACAATATTTTAGAGTGGGATAAAGAATAATTTGGTTTTAAAAATAATTTAGATAAAATGACTTTTTTAAACAAAACTTTAAAAAATAAAGATGAACAGAACAGTTTTTATCATTATTTTTAAGGACAAATGCTAACTTGGAAAAATTAATCCGATATTGTGATAAATATATTAATAATATTTTCCAAATGAAGTTGAGAGCAGTTTCAAGTTTACATTTATCAATTAAATAAGTGAGCCTGATATGCGTAAAAACAAGCGCTGATTATTGTGGCTTCACAACCGATAAGAAGACTTTAATAGTCGTAGATAGTCTAAAGGATTAAATGTAAATTTCTACTATCTTGTAGATTGCTAAAGTAGATAAGGATTAAATAATGGGAATAGAAGACATTAAAATCTTTAATAAAAAAGAAGACGAAGCTTTTTGTGGGCTGATTTGACTGTTAAGTATAACACAATTCCAAGCAAGGTTTTATATTTAAGAGAAGAGGATTTTACCTTGTAACCGAGTTTTTAGAAAAGCTTCAAGAAGAGCGAAATATATGATAACGGATAGCGCAGAGTGTGGCAATCAACCGTATTAAATTGAACAAAGTTGAAGTTTTGAGCTGCAGATTAGAATCTATAGCTAAAATATTAAAGAGCAAGATAGATTGCGGGATTATAATTAAAGACAGTTGCCCCAAAGTATCAGGATAGAGCTTTGAGCAAAAAACCAAAAGCGCGGCAAATGAGTTTGTCTGTCCGTATTGTTGATGAGAATTGCATGACAGCTTTAGCGACAAAAATGCGGCGATTAACAAAAACACCAAAGAGCTGACCAAAAATGGAAGAGTTAAAACTATTTTTATTGAGTAATTTTAAATGATGGAATTTTTAAAACAAGAACAAATAATCGGACTTATAAGCTCTTACGGACTTCGTGTTATAGGAGCTTTGTTTATATTTTTTGTAGGCAAGAAAGTTGCTTTATGGCTTTCAAAAATGTTTGTCAAGGTTATTGGCAAAACATCTTTAGATGAGACAACCGCATCGTTTTTAAGCAGTGCTATTTATATGGCGTTGCTTTTTGTGGTTATACTTGCTGCGCTTGCAAATCTGGGTATTGAAACGACATCATTTGTTGCGCTTATCGGCGCGATGGGGCTTGCTATAGGCATGGCCTTAAGAGACTCATTTTCGAGCATAGGTGCAGGACTTCTGATAGTCTTTTTTAAGCCTTTTAAAGTGAAAGATATGATAGAGATTATCGGAGTGATAGGTACAGTCGAATCCATAAACATATTTAGTACTATTTTAAGAACAAACGACAATAAGCAGATAATTATCCCAAACTCAAAAATAGTCGCAAACAATATTATTAACTATTCGAGCAAAAAAGTACGTAGAGTGGATTTGGTATTTGGCATAAGCTATGAAGATGATTTGAGAAGAGCAAAAAAGATTTTGGAAGAGATAGTCGCAGCAGAACAAAGAGTGCTGAAAAATCCGTCTCCATTAGTGGCTGTTTTGGAACTTGGTTCAAGCAGTGTGAATTTTGCCGTTAGAGTTTGGGTAAAAAACGACGATTATTGGGGTGTCTATTTTCATCTAAATGAAGCTGTAAAACTTAAGTTTGACGATGAGGGCATAACGATACCATACCCGCAAGTAGAAGTTTCGCAAAAAAAGTAGTATTCTGATAGCTTTTAAAGAGACGCGATAAGAGCAATAGAGATGTTTTAGTCCGCATGGTCTCAATAATATGAAAAGTAAAAGATATATCTATAGCTTTAAAATCAAGATACCTAATTTGTATAAAGTCTTTTAGAGTATGATTTTTTATGCAAAAATTCTCTTTTATCTCATTTGACGCAGCGTTATGACGGTTTGTTTTATAGTTAAAGCTTAATGAAAAATGACCACCTTAAAATCTCTAATTGGGACGGATAAAAGATATGCTAAACTACCGCTTTGCTAAAAAATATTTTTTTACATGTGGAAAATTTATGATACAAAAAAGCATTTCTCATAGCTTGTATCGTGCTTATAATTCATTCGGTTTGCAGATAAGAGCAAGGTGAAATTCTTCACTGGGATTTTGATGAATGGTTTTTTGTGTGCAAATATGATGTGGTTATATTAATTTGTGCGTATAAATAAAAGGAGAATATTTGACTATACTTTTTGATATGGATGGTACGCTCATTGATTCGACACCTGCGATTTTAGAGAGCTTTGACGCGGCTTTTAAAAAGATGAATATCAATTTTTCGGATATTGAAAAAATCCCTCCTCTTATCGGTTATCCGCTTGATATTATGTTTGAAAAATTGGGCATACATGCGGATATGGCAGAGGAGTTTGTAGCGGCATATAAAGCTCATTACAAAACCATAGCCATACAAAAGACAGTTTTGATAAACGGAGCGAAAGAGGCTGTGGAGATTGCTGCAACTTTTGCAAATATCGGCATAGTTACCACAAAAACCTCTATTTACACAAAAGAGATATTAAAACACTTCGGACTTTTGAAATTTTTCAAAGCAGTAATCGGACGAGAAGATGTCAAAAATCCCAAACCACACCCGGAACCTGTGTTAAAAGCTCTTTTGGCATTAAATAGCGATGCGAAAAACGCGTGGATTATAGGTGATATGATTTTGGATTTAATGGCGGCAAAAGAGGCAGGTATAAATAGTGTAGGGGTATTGTGCGGATATGGTAAAGAGGAAGATTTAATGCAACTTACGGACAAGATAGCAGAAGATACTTTACATGCAGTAACATTTATAAGGGACAATTTTAGTAAAATATCATAAACCTCTCATTTTTTTAAATAATTAAGAAAATAGTGGGTAAAATCACCTACTTTTATATTGATTATAAGGATAGTATTTATGGCTAAGGTTATGAGAACAATGGACGGCAATGAGGCTGCCGCTTATGCCGCTTACGCATTTACTGAAGTTGCGGGAATATATCCTATCACTCCATCTTCCCCGATGGCTGATTTTACTGATATATGGGCTGCGCAGGGCAAGAAAAATCTATTCGGAATGCCTGTTAAGGTTGTTGAGATGCAAAGCGAAGGCGGTGCTGCCGGTACTGTGCATGGTTCTTTGCAAGCCGGCGCATTAACTACAACCTATACTGCTTCGCAAGGATTGCTTTTAAAAATTCCTAACATGTACAAAATCGCAGGACAGTTGCTTCCTGGCGTTATACATGTAAGTGCTAGAACGCTTGCTACACATGCACTATCAATTTTCGGAGACCATCAAGATGTTTATGCATGTAGACAAACAGGCTTTGCCATGCTCTCTACAGGTTCTGTGCAGCAAGTTATGGATTTGGCCGGTGTTGCACATCTTAGTGCGATAAAAGGCAGCGTGCCGTTTTTGCACTTTTTTGATGGATTTAGAACTTCGCATGAAGTGCAAAAAATAGAGGTTATGGATTATGACGTGTTTGACAAGCTTTTGGACAGAACAGCTTTGCAGGCATTTAGAGACAGCGCCTTAACCCCAGACAATCCTAAAACCAGAGGAAGTGCGCAAAACGATGATATATACTTCCAGGGACGAGAAGCGCAAAATAAAATTTACGAAGCATTACCCGATGTAGTAGCCGAATACATGAGCGAGATATCCAAAGCAACGGGCAGGGATTATGCGCCGTTTGTGTTTTACGGTCATAAAGAGGCCGAAAACATTATAATAGCTATGGGTTCCGTAACCGAGTGCATAAAAGAGGTTGTTGATTATCTTAACTCCAAGGGCAAAAAAACAGGACTTATTACCCCGCATCTTTACAGACCTTTTAGCTTGAAATATCTATTTAAAGCTATGCCGGAGACCGTCAAAAAAATAGCTGTTTTAGATAGAACAAAAGAGTCGGGTTCTATAGGCGAACCGTTGTTTTTAGATGTAAGAGCTGCATTTTACGGCAAAGAAAACGCACCTTTAATAATAGGCGGCAGATACGGACTTGCTTCAAAAGATGTAAATCCATCTCATATTTTGGCAGTGTTTAAAAATTTGGACGAAAGAAGTCCCAAAGCGGATTTTACCATAGGTATAACGGATGATGTTACATTTAAGTCTCTTGAACCGGTAGTTGGGATTGATTTGAGTGATGAAGAAACAAAAGAGTGCCTTTTCTATGGACTTGGCGCAGACGGAACTGTTGGGGCAAATAAGAGTTCGGTTAAAATTATCGGTGATGAGACCGATATGTATTCACAAGCTTATTTTGCGTATGATTCCAAAAAATCGGGCGGCTTTACAAGGTCACATTTGAGATTCGGCAAAAAACCTATCCGTTCAACCTATCTTGTTTCAAATCCGCATTTTATTGCATGTTCGGTTGCAGCATATTTGGATATTTACGATGTCGTTGACGGCATAAGAAAGAAAGGTACATTTTTATTGAACTCTATTTGGGATGAAAAAGAGACGATAGATAGAATACCAAATAAAGTCAAAAAGATTTTAGCGCGTCAAGAGGCAAATTTTTATATTATCAACGCCACCAAATTAGCGCGCGAAATAGGTCTTGGAAATCGCAGTAACACAATTATGCAATCGGCGTTTTTTAAACTTGCCGACATTATTGATTATGGAAAAGCACAAGAGTATATGAAAAAACAAGCTTATAAAGCTTATGGCAAAAAAGGTGATCAGATAGTCGAGATGAATTACAAAGCCATAGATTTAGGTGCGGAAGGATTGATAAAAGTTACCGTTGATCCCGCATGGATAAATCTGCCGGACGAAGAGGGTTTGAAAAAAGACAACTACAAAGGCACGGAATATGTGGAAAAAATAGCTAAACCCGTAAATGCCGCCAGAGGCGATTCGCTTGCCGTTTCAGTATTTAAAGGCTATGAAGACGGCTCAATGGAGCATGGTTCAAGCGAATATGAAAAAAGAGGTGTTGGCGTTAGCGTTCCAAAATGGATAGAGAAAGATTGTATACAATGCAATCAATGCGTATTTGCATGTCCGCACGCGGTCATAAGAGGATTTTTGATAGATGATAAAGAGTTTGCAGAAGCGCCTTTAGGAGTGAAAACTCATGCTATAGATGCTAAAGGCAAAGGTGTTGAAGGACTCAAATATAAAATCCAGGCATCCCCGCTCGATTGTACGGGTTGTGATTTATGTGTAGCCGCATGCCCCACAAAAGAGAAATCTTTGAAAATGGTTCCATTGCAAGAATCACTTGAAGACGGAGAACAGGAGAGCGCTGATTATCTTTTCAAAAAAGTTACATATAAAGACAATATTTTAAATAAAGGCAGCGTGAAAGGAGTAGGTTTTGCTCAGCCTCTTTTTGAGTTTCACGGAGCATGTCCTGGATGTGGCGAAACCCCTTACGTGACGCTTGTAACAAGACTGTTTGGAGAAAGTATGAGTGTAGCCAATGGCACCGGCTGCTCATCTATTTACGGCGCGTCCGCTCCTTCCACGCCATATCGCAAAAACAGCGAGGGTAGAGGACCTTCATGGGCAAATTCACTTTTTGAAGACAATGCAGAATTCGGACTTGGTATGACGGTCGCGACGGAGACAATGAGACATCGTATAGTGGATTTGATGGAGAGTGCGAAAGATAAAGCGCCGATTGAATTATCACTGCTATTTAAAGAGTGGATTGAATTTAAAAACAATAGAGTTAAAAGTTTGGAGATTAGAAACGCACTTGTACCGCTACTAGAGAAAAATACACAAATTCCAGAAGTAAAAGAGATACTAAGTCTCAAAATGCATCTTGCTAAACGCTCTCAGTGGATAATTGGCGGTGACGGTTGGGCTTACGATATAGGTTACGGCGGTCTTGATCATGTATTGGCAAGCGGTGAGAATGTAAATTTAATGGTGCTTGACACGGAAGTTTACTCAAACACGGGCGGTCAAAGTTCAAAATCATCAAGAACAGGTTCAGTGGCACAATTTACAGCATCAGGCAAAGCAGTGCAAAAGAAAGATTTGGGTTATATAGCCATGACTTATGAAAATATTTATGTTGCACAAATCAATTCCAATGCATCTGCGGCGCAAACTATTAAAGCTATTGAAGAGGCGGAAAGTTATGATGGAGCATCGTTGATCATAGCTTATTCTCCTTGTATCGCTCATGGTATCAAAGGAGGACTCGGCAAATCAGGCGCTCAAGCAGAACTTGCCACAAAATGCGGTTACTGGCCTTTATATACGTATGATCCGAGGCTTAAAACAGAGGGCAAAAATCCTATCAAGATTACAGGCAAGGAGCCAGATTGGTCTTTATATGAAGAGTTTTTAAATAACGAAGTCAGATACGCTTCTTTGAAAAAATTAAATCCAGCGCACGCAAAAGAGCTTTTTGAACGTAACGAAGAGGATGCCAAACGCAGATACAGACAGTTAAAACGTTTGGCGCAGGCTGATTATTCAAACGAATTAGTCTGAGGATAAAGAGTATACGAATCGTTTAAGTGGGTTTAAAGATCCGCTTAAACGAAAAATTTTCCATTAAATAAACTTTTATAAATTAGAAAAATTTGCTATCATTTGAATTAATATTTCCAAAATACAGAGGTTTGTCCAAATGTCTACTTGTTATAGGCTTCATTATTGAAGATAGTAAGAGATTTTATACAAAATGTAGAAAACTATAAAGTTTACAATTTTATACTTATCGTTACAGTAGCTTTTATCATAATTATAGGCAACAGTTTTTATTACATCAGGGATAATTTTGAAAATCTTGCAGAACAAAAGAGAGTATTGATTGTAAAAGATATGGATCACGAGATTAAAACGTGGCTTTTGGAGCGCGTTACAAATATGGAAAACAGCGCAAAATTCGTTGATGAAATTTATGATGACGAAGAGACATTAGAGGCTTTCAGCACTATTTTTATGAAAAATAATAAAAGTTTTGATGCTGTGCAAATGCTTATCCCGGATTTATATCTTTATGTAAACGGCGTGAAAATAGACGATTATGTCAAACATTATACGGACTCTTACGGTGAGAGGTATTATTATAAGAGTGATGATGAAGAGCTTTGGTATCTGAAGTTAAAGTGGTTTACGGATACAAAAAAAGGGATGAAAACTACTATGGAGACTATGCAAGAGCATGGATTTTTGCATGTAAAGACTATAAATATCTGCACTCCTATTGATAGAAATAACGAATTTAAAGGAGTATATTGCGGAATTATAAAAGCAGACTCTTTGTTTGATAAAATAAAGTCGTTCGAAATGCCCAAAGGCAGTTATTATCTGATAATAGATGAAAATGGCAATATCTTGACCGAATTTAACAACAGCAGCCTGAATCTGGACGAGATAAAAGAAGCGTTTAGCGCAAATTTTGCAGGTAGTTTTACAAAAAATATCCACACGGATAAGGGTGTGATAACAATGGATATCCTTGATGATTTCGGGTGGTATATAGTTGCGGGTGTTAATAAAAGCGAGGTTCACGAAGAGGCTTTGGAGGCTTTTTTGAAACATGCTGTTTTAATATCGATTTTTTTTATTATATTCATAGTCTTAGTAAACGGCTCTTACACATTTTTGTATTCCCGCCTGGATACTAAAAAAAGAGAGTATAAAAAAATGCTCGAATACAGCTCTCGTATGAGCGAAGTAGGCGAATTGGTCTCAGCTATCAATCATCAGCTTCGTCAGCCTCTCAACTCTTTAGCTCTTATCACAAGCGGTACGATTAAATTGTTATCTCGTGATGTTTTTGATAAAAAGACGATCGAGAGCAATCTTAAGTTATCTCAAAAATCGATAACTCTTATGGATAAAACAATAAATATTTTTCGCAACTTTTATCGTTCGGATAACGAGATAAGCGAATTTTACTTGAAAGATGCCATAAACGGTGTTTTGCAAGTGGTATACACAAATGCGTCACAAAAGAACATAATGATCTGTATGCATGATAAAAATATAAAAAATCTCAAAATAGTTTCTATGGAAAATTTTGTGCAGCAGATACTGCTGGTACTTATACAAAATTCTATCGATGCAATAGCCCCTATGGAGGATTTGAAAAGACTTGATAAACGCAGTATAGAGATAAAATTTGAGGTTCACGAAAAGAGTGTTGACATAGATGTAGTGGATTTTGGACGCGGCGTGAAAGAGGGAATTGAAAAAAGCATATTTTCTGCGTTTTATAAATCAAGTAAACGGCAAGGTTTTGGTATGGGGCTGTTTTTTGCAAAAAAATTAGCAAATAAAAAACTTATGGGTGATATAATGTTAATCCAAAATTTCAATCCGACAATTTTTCGTTTCAGTATTAGAAAAATATGTAAAGTATAAAAGAGAAAAAATGCGTAAATCAACTTTTGAGCTTTTGAGCAATTTTACTGTTTTGGTGGTAGACGACGATAGTATCGCAAGAGCCATGATAAAACAGGGACTAAAAGAGTATTTTTTGGCATATTATGATGCTAAAAATGGTCTTGAGGGACTTGAAGTTTTCAAAAAACACAAGATAGATATCATTGTAGTAGATATTCACTTACCGCTTCTTAACGGTTTTGATATGATAAAAGAGATTTTGATGTTGAAGCCAAGACAGCCGTTCGTTATTATCACCTCATACGATACGGACAAAAATGTCCTAAGTAGCGTGCGTACCGGCGCATTTAGTTTTTTAAGAAAACCCATAGAGATTGAAGATTTGCAAATTTCTTTAATGTTGGCACTCTCCAAAAGTATGAAAAAAAAGCAAGTTAAAATTGCAGAGGATGTTTTGTTGGATTTTACAAAAGAGGTGATATACAAAAATGGCAAACCGGTATTTTTAACAAATGTGAACAACAAGGTTTTTTGGCTTTTGTGTTACAATCTGAACAATCTTGTAAGTTACGAGATGATAGAAGATTATGTATATGGAGGTAAAAGTATGAACAAAAACACAATACACACCGTAATACTAAGAATCAAAAAATATCTCGGTATAAATATAGAGAATGTTGCAAATGTCGGATATATTTTAGGAAACAGGCCTACATTTTAACTTCTTTATAAAGATATAGCATGCAAAAAAGAGTCGAAATTGCTACGAATGCCCATACATGCAACTTTAGTATATTCGTAAAATCGTTTAATGAAATTACACTCGTATAAGAAGATAGAATATTTTCTGTTATCGAATTGACCCTAAATACACACTCGTTGTTTGTTTCGGATAGATTGAAAAAACAGTTTGCGAATTTGGAAAAAGAGTTGCTTTGTATAAAAAACTCTTGTGTCTCGGAAAATCTGTATGTTGTCCAAAGTGTCAAAGAGTATTTAATACCCAAAACTGCTGCGATAAATCCAAATCCACATCCGATATTAGAAAATTTTTTAGGATTTAACGCACAAATAATTCCTGCCAGAACAATAAGTAAAAATACGAATCTCAAATGCGTAAAGTCAGCGCTTAAAAGTATATTTGCATAGTCATTAAAGATCAAACAACTAAAAAGTACTGCAAATACAAGCGCGCATGTGATAAAAATCCAAAATATTCTGCTGTTTTGAGCTGTCGTTGTGTTTCTTAAAAATGCTGTTTTAAAAGAGGTATATTTGTTCATAATAATAACCTTTCAATTTAAAAATTTATTAAAATAATTTAATTTTCAATATAATACGCAATGTATTACTGAATATAGTGTTAATAATAGAGATAATTCATGACAAAGAAATTTCATAAAAATTAAATATCACTTAATTTAAATATATTTTTACGCATATTAATAAATTTTTATATTCAACATATCCTAATAGATATAATATAGTAAATATATAAATATAGTTTTACTATCTTTAAAAAGCATGAGAGAGTGTATTTTTTATATATTTTTGGTATTGCGAAACCGGGATTTTAATAATTTTTGATAATTGGTATTAAAATAAGCGGACTTTCAGCTTTTTTATTTATAATAATCATTATCAAAAAAATGACACTTAGGAAAAATTCATGTCCGTACTTGTTATAGGCGCCGATGAGATAAATCCGATAAAGGCCGTATTAAATAATCTCGGAGCAGACGAAGTTGTACATTGGGATGCTAGAAAAAAAAGCAGTGTTAATAGAAAGATTATTCCGCAAAATACCGAATGCATTGTGATGCTGACGAGTTTTTTAAATCATAATACTATGAAGCTTTTTAAATCTCAAGCTAAAAAACGCAATATACCTGTGGTTTGCGCAAAAAGAAGTGTAAGTTGCGTGTATAGCGAGTATTGCAAAATATTCGGCTTAAACAGGGATTATAATTGCGTCGAATGTCAAAGTAGTTTTTAGAAAAATGCTTTTTGGTTTTGAGAGAATAAACGGAGAATGGATCGAGAGAGTCCCCGCGCTGTTTTCAGCATTTCCCCCCAAAGAGCAGCGCGAGTTTTTTATCAACCAATATAACTATTGCGTTAATAAAAAGGAGAGGATTGATATTAAGAATAATTTTTGTTTTTTCACTCTTTTTGAGATATTCCAAAATAAAATCTTTTCCGGCTTGAGAGTGAAAAACAGACTTTATAAAAATAATCTCAAGACATTTGACGCATACTCGGCTGTTTTGATATCGCTTTTTATCAAGGGAGATTTTGATAAATTAAGGGCAATAACAAAAGCAAATGCATTTTTGCCCAAGATTTCTCAGGCGATGCTGATTTTCAGGATATTTTCATCAGAAAATTGCGGAATAATGTTTAATGCAAAGTCGCTTTTTTCCGAATTTGTATCTGAAAAAATTGCGCGTAAAAATCCGGATAAAAATGTCTATTTTAAAGATGATTTGATTGTGGTCGAAAAAAATAGTGAGTGTTTGCTTGGCATTATGCTGTGTTTCAAAAAATTTGACAAAGATAAAATCCATCTTGCAAAAAATGAGATAGACGAGGCTTGGAGAAAGATTGCAAAGGGCAATATCAAATCTTTGTACATTGTCTTTCCCAGAAACAATGCTTTCAAGCGTCACGTAGAGGTCAAAAATCCATGCTTTGCCGACCATTTGGTAAAGCTTGTTCCATATACCATTTAATTTTAGGAGATGAAAATGTCAATAGCTATTGTTTACGGAAGCAGCGGCGGCAATACCGAAAGTGTTGCTAAACTTATTCAAAAAAAACTCGGCAAAGAGGCTGATTTGATAGATATCGGCAAAGCTGATGCAAATGAGATAAACGGTTACGATAAATTGATTTTGGGTACGTCAACTTGGTATGAGGGCGAATTGCAGGACGATTGGGATTTGTTCAATAAAGACACGCTTGAACTTGAAGGTAAAACCGTAGCATTTTTCGGACTTGGCGATCAAGAGAGTTATGGCGGGGAATTTTGTGATGGTGTAGGAACTTTGTATGAGCTAAGCTTGAAAAAAGGCGCTAAAATAGTCGGCGATAAAAATTCTACCGAAGGATATAGCTTTGAGGAATCAAAGGCAGTGGTAGATGGGAAATTTATCGGTCTTATCATTGATGAAGACAACCAAAGCGATTTGACTGAAGAGAGAGTTGAAAAATGGGTGGAGAGTATAAAATCGGTTTTTTGATTTATGAATTTTAGATTGGTTTTACTTTTTTCTCAAAAGTGTCCAGTCTTTATTTTGTGCATTTTTATAGCAAGTTTGCTTGTTTCTTGTTAGGTCATATTTGCAAAATTAGCGAAAGTTTTTATAAATTTTCTTTGTTTCTAAAAGATACTGTTGCAAAAAACGTAAAAATGCACAAAAGAGAGTAGAGGATACTCTTTTATACTGGCGCTGATAGCGTATTGTTTCATTGGCGCCAGTTATTTTTTATGATAAACGATACTTTTTGTCTCGATAGAAAGCCACTCATAATATTTTATCTTTTACGCTGCAGATATTGCACCAAAAATAGTACTTTTAATGTCAGAGCGCTTTTTTGTATGCAAGCTTTCAAAATCCAATGTCATTTATGTGATAGATTAATATATTTATAAAAATTGTTACGACAAATTTAAAAAAATAGGATAAAATATATCTTATAAATGACGGAGCGTGAAAAAGTAAAAAATCACTCAATTACGACCTGTCAAAACTGAATTTTGAGGATAAAAAATGTCTGTAGCTATAGTTTATGGAAGCACAAAAGGCGCAACTGAAGGTATTGCAAAACTCATAAAAAGTAATTTTAAGGAGGCTGATTTTATAAATATTGCCAAAACATCTCCTGATGAATTGAACGATTATGATGCGCTTATCATGGGTACGCCTACATATTATGACGGTCAGTTGCAAGATGACTGGGAAGCATTTGATAAAGAAGCTCTTAATCTTAAGGATAAAAAAGTGGCATTTTTCGGCATTGGAAATCAGAAAAGACACAGCAAAACTTTTAACGATGGTGTAGGCATTTTGTATGAACTGAGCGTAAAGAAAGGTGCTAAAGTAGTAGGAGATAAAAATCCGATCGATAAATACACTTTTGAGTTTTCAAAGGCGATGGCGGATGGCAAATTTATAGGACTTGTTATAGATAGAGAGGTTGAAGGAGATTTATTGGAAGATAGTATCAAGAAGTGGACGGATCTGGTAAAAAATAGTCTTAAATAGATAAGCTAAATTTCGGAAGGAGATACTCCTTCCGAAATTTTACTCCTCCACAAAGGTTATCAGGAGATTCGCGTCTACTATTTGCGCTATTTTTGAAGCTGTACTGCCGAAAATTATGGGATTTAACCCCGCTATATTTCTTGAAGCCAAAACCATTAGTGTATAGTCGTTTTCTTGCGCATATTTTTTAATAGCCTCAGAAACGCTCTCTTCCACTTCCAATATCGCGATAGGCGCGTCAGTTCTGTTTTTTTTGAACTCTTTGAGCTGCTTTTCCATCTCTTCTTGCATATATTCTACGGAATACGCGGCAAGCGTAGTGTATGGTGTCGCTATTTCGCCGAAAGCAGACGCGTCCGCGTAAACATAAGAGACAGGTGCGTTTGATTTTAAAAATTTTTTGACAACCGAAGCTTTCATAGTATAGTCGCCAAGGTCTGTCGGAATGAGTATTTTATTATCAAGAGGCTTGCTTCTTGCTATAAATACAGGAGCTCCTATTCTTTCAAGTACTTTTTTAACTGTTGAACCCAGATATAAAACAGCGTGCGATTTGCTCATATTTCCAAGCACAACAAGATCGGCATCTTTTTCTTTTACTGTTTTTAAGATAAGCTCCCAGCCGCTTGATATACTTACCACGATATCGTCATCATTGATATCGGCTGTTTTTTTGACAAAGTTTTGAAGTTCTTCTTTGATTTTGACTATATCTGTACTTTTACCTAAAAACCTTGAGACTACAGCGTGTACATAGGTCACTTTCGCGCCTGTTCTTTTGCGCAACTCCTCACTTTTTTCTATTACATACAAATCACTTTCGTGCATGGCTAAAGCTGCTACAATCTGCTCCATGTAAACTCCTTGTCTTGTTCTGATTTTAGTATATCGAAAAGTAATATAAACATTACTTTTTTGATATAATTCTTTCAAATTTTTATAAAAAAAATTGTGAAAAACAAGGAGGATAATATGCCGCTTCTTGACAGTTTTAAAGTTGATCATACAAAAATGACGGCGCCTGCAGTTAGAGTAGCAAAAACTATGAAAACTCCAAACGGAGGAGACAAGATCACTGTTTTTGATTTGCGTTTTTGCAGACCGAACAAGGAGATATTGAGTCCTAAAGGTATTCATACGTTAGAGCATCTTTTTGCCGGATTTTTAAGACAGCATTTAAATGGCGATAAAGTAGAGATAATAGATATTTCTCCTATGGGTTGCAGGACGGGATTTTATATGAGCCTTATAGGAAGTCCTAAAGAGAAAGATGTGGCGGTAGCATGGGAAGCTGCGATGAAAGACATTTTAAAAGTAAAGCGCAAAAAAGACATTCCCGAACTTAATATATATCAGTGCGGTACATACAAATTGCACTCTTTGAAACAAGCCAAAAAGATAGCCAAACAAGTGTTAAAAAGGGGTATTGGAGTGATGAAAAACAGGGAACTTGAACTAATTTGATATTTGCATACAATATTTTATGCAAAAAAAACCATTGGTACCATGGCTTTTTAGCATAATTGTCCTTTAACGAAATAAACGCAAATTGTCAAATTCTATATTTAAGACTTGTATTGCGCATGAATATACAATACACAAATATTTAAATCTATCATCTGATATGAGACATATAATCTCTTGTCTCAAAAAAGGATTTTGAAAAAACAAAGCGGAGGTTTTATTAAGTTGGATTTTTGTTGTGGTTGCTTGGTGGTGATTTTGGCTTCTTTCAGTACTGAAATTTTTAAACACCCATATTTATCAAGGACAAATTAGCACTAATCTGATAGAAAGTCTACATATAAGTTTTATTTTTTTGTATGTAGACTTTTTGCAAAGAGCAAAACAAGTTTGAGTTTTTAAAGAATAATCGTCTCTTTTCTATCAGCTCCCGTTGAAATTATTCCGATTTTTGTATGCGTTAACTCTTCAAGTCTTTTTATATATTTTTTTGCATTATCAGGCAGTTTATCGTAAGAACGCGCGCCTTTAAGGCTATCCCAACCGTCTAATTCTTCATAAATCGGCTTTATATCATCAAGATTGTCAGGAAGCGCCATATACTTTTTACCATCTTTTTCATATGCAACACAAACTTTTATCTTTTTAAATCCGTCCAGCACGTCAAGTTTCATCAGGGCTAATTGGTCACAGCCATTGATACGCGCGGCATGACGGCATGCAATTGCGTCAAACCAACCGCAGCGCCTGGGTCTGCCGGTAGTTGTTCCAAACTCATAACCGTTTGCCCTTAGCAAGTCACCCTCTTTGCCAAAATCTTCCGTAGGAAAAGGACCGTTGCCAACTCTCGTGCAGTACGCTTTCGCGATACCTGTTACTTTGCCTATATCTTTGGGACTAAGCCCCAATCCCGTGCAAGCTCCTGCGGCTACAGTGCTTGAACTGGTTACAAAAGGATATGTTCCGTGATCTATGTCCAAAAGTGCGCCTTGTGCGCCTTCAAGCAATATCTTTTTATCCTCTTGCAGATACTTCCAAAGAATGGAAGTTGTATTTGTGATATAAGGCAGTAACTCTCTTGCATAACTTTCAAATTCGGCAGTAAGTTCCTCTTTTGATTGAGGTTTTATTTCAAGAGCGTCAAAAATAACGGTATTTATCCTGAAATACTCCATCAAACTATCCACCAATTTGGGAATATTTCTAAGCTCGCCAAGACGATATCCGGTTCTTTCTATCTTGCCGGCATACGCAGGTCCTATACCTCTGCCGGTTGTTCCTATAGCATTTTTACCGCGAAGTTTTTCGCGCGCTAAATCAATTTGCGAATGAAATCCTAAAACCATATGCGCTTTATCGCTGACAAACAATCTATTTTCTATATCCTTAAACTGTCTCATCTCTTCGATTAATGCTCCGGGCGCAACGACTACACCGTTTCCTATGATGTTTACGGCTTTTGGATTGAGTACGCCTGAGGGCATTAGGTGTAGTGCGTATCTCGTACCTTCAACGACTATGGTATGTCCGGCATTATGGCCGCCCTGATATCTGCAAACTACATCATAATCTTGCGCCATCATATCAACTATTTTGCCTTTTCCTTCATCTCCCCACTGTGCACCTACTATTAAATCCGCTTTGCTCATTTTATTATTCCTCTTTTGTTTTTATAATTGTCTCAATAATTGCATCTGTGTATAATCCAAATCCCACCGATTCCTGTCCTTCAAAATGATAAGCTCCGCCGCTTCCTAAAATCTCATTTTTACATATAAAGCTAAAAAACAGAGCGTCATAATAGCGCATTTTAGAGTAAAACAGAGGCGCTATAACCGTATTATCATAAGATATCTTGTCGGCAAGCAACTTTAATTTAACAAGCTCCTCTCTTATAGGTTTTGGAGATATGTCAAAAGCGTCGTCAATCTCTTCAACTTTTTGCATTGTTGCGAGTTTGGCAAGCCAAGTCTCATTAGTGTTTAATATATCTTCTATCTGGCTATTTGCAAAGATATCAAGCGGAATATTTAACATTTCAGATACTATCTTGGGGATTTTCACATTGCTTATATACAATAACGGTGAAATATCAAAATGTCTGAAAATGTTGCTTACCGCATTCACACAAAGTTTCAAATCAGAACCGCCTATATACTCGGCTCCTATTTGATTAATCTCTGTGCTTGGATAGTGAAAAACAGGCTGGATATAAAACCACTTCTTTTGTTTTGTTGTACGACCAAGTCTTCTTGTTATAATTCTTACGGCATCAAGCGTGCTATCTGCTCTTAAAGAGATGATATGATTGGATACATCCGAAAATCTTATCAGCATTTTTTCATCTACGCTTTGGTGTTGATGGTATGAAAAAAACGGAGTTATAATCTCTTCAAAACCCTCTTTATATAAAATATCGCTGGCAACAGCCTCAATTTCTCTTTTGATTTTTGCGTTTTTTGCAAAATAAAGCTTGCTTCCCTGCGGTATTTCGTGTTCGTAAATCACTGTGCGCCTTTGAAAATTTTTAATGAGAAAACACGGTTTGCCGTACCATCGTAAGCCCTTATATCAAGTTCGTCAAGAGCTAATTCTACGGCATTTAATGCCCATGCTATCTCATAAGAATCTATCAAACCCATATTATTTATACGAAAAAGTTTATCTTTGAGCTCGTCTTGTCCGCCGGCGATATTTACACTATACTTTTTCTTGGCAATACTTCTTATCTCTTTCGCTCTTTCATCATAAACAGTGCTCATGGCAAATGATGGCGTTTTGGGATAAATTTTAAGTCCAATAGCTTCAAGTGCGGCATTCACAGCTTGCGCCCTCATTTTTGTATTTGTGTAAAAATTCTCAAGCCCTATATTTTCAATAATTTCGAGCATCGCTTTCAAACCTATAATAAGCGTTGTCGCCGCCGTGTAAGCTGTGGTATTTTTTCTTTGATTTTTAAGTTCGTTTGCGAGATTAAAATAAAAACCTTTGGATGATTGTTCTATTTTCAAGAGTGCGTTTTTACTTAAGCCTATCATTGAGAGTCCGGGAGGCAACATAAAGGCTTTTTGGCTCCCTGTGATAAGAGCGTCTATGTGTGTGGTATCTATTTTTTCAACACCAACCGCAGTTATGCCATCTGCTATTATCATAATATTTTTGTTTACGTCCTTTACGGCTTTTGCGATTTTTTCCACATCATGACGAACTCCTCCGGCACTTTCACATATCTGTATGCAAAGCGCATCTATTGACGGATTGCTTTTTATTGCATGCAATATATCCTCGATGGATGCCGGAGTGTCCCAGTCGTATTTTAATTCCGTGTATGCAATATCAAAAGCTTTGCAGATTTTGCCGAATCTTTCACCGAATTTTCCTGCATTTATACTCAAGGCACGTGATTTACAAAGATTTGTAACGGCTGCCTCCATAGCGCCTGTTCCGCTTGAAGCAAGCATGAGAACTTCGGGCATATTCATAATTTTCATTAACTTTTCTCTGACAACTTTAAAAATTTCTTCAAATTCGGGCGTTCTGTGATGAATGGTAGGAACGCTCATGGCTACTCTTATAGCTTCAGGAGAAGGGGTAGGTCCCGGTGTAAAAAGCAACATTTCAAACCCTTAAAAAAAATGAAATTAAATTTTACCTAACAATACCTTTGCAGCTGATAAGAGTTTTATAAAATTATAAATTTTATACGGTATGTTTTTGGAAATCATATCAATATCTCACAGTGAGTTCGCATTTGCTCGCAAGGTTTTGAACTTAAATGGTTTTTACTGAAAATCTAATATTCGGTTTATAAAATTTTGGTTTGCAAGCACAGGAGCTCTATGTCGAATATTCAAAAATGGATAAATTTTTAAACGTTTAAAAATTTGATGATCGGGTTGAACTAAAAAAGTTATTATTCACCTCTAAAGCAAGCAAAAGGGAAGATACTTAAACTATTCAATCATGATAGTATCGCGCACATATTTTCTGATTTATTATCGCAAATTCTCAAACATCTTCAGATCCGCTGTGTTTTCACACTTTAGAGTATTACGCTTTTGTGTTCATCAAACTTGAAAAATACGCCCTTAATAGCTTTCTCATTTCTATTTAATGCGTCTATTGTTGCTATCTCTTGTTGATTTAATTCAAAATCAAAAATATCGGCGTTTTCTCTTATTCGCTCAGCGTGTAGCGATTTTGGTATGGGAATAATATCGTTTTGTAAATGCCATCTTAAAATTACTTGCGCAGGCGTCTTGCCATACTTTTTAGCGATAGCGGCAATTTGTGGTATGTTAAGTATTTTAGCTCGCCCAAGCGGAGAGTAAGCCTCGATGGCAATATTCTCTTTTTTGCAAAATTCTCGAGTTTCTTTTTGAGATAAAACAGGGTGAATCTCTATTTGATTTACAGATGGCTTGATTTGAGCTGTTTTAAGAATCTCACGCAAATGATATTCATAAAAATTACTGACTCCTATGGCTCTGGCAAGTTTACTTTCGTAGATTTTTTCCATAGCTTTCCATGTATCGTTTAGTTTGCCTGCTACAGGCCAATGGACAAGATATAAATCCACATAATCAAGCCCAAGCCTTTTTAGGCTATTTTCGCAAGCTTTCAGCGTAGTATCGTAACCTTGCTCCTCATTCCAAACTTTCGTGGTTACAAAAATTTCTTCCCTTTTTGTACCTTTAAGGGCTTCGCCTACACCCTTTTCATTTTCGTAAATAGCGGCCGTGTCTATAAGCTGATATCCTGTTTTTATAGCTTCGCCGACAGCATTAGTAACATCTTGTCCATCTTTGATTTGCCAGACTCCAAAGCCAAAAACAGGCATCTTTATACCATTGTTTAAAGTGATTGTGCTTTTGATATTCATATCTATCTCCGTAATAATTTCATCAAATTATACCATTTAAAAGCAAGCGATTTAATTATTATTTGGTGTGTTATTGGAATCAGCGGAGACTTGAGGTAAAGATATCTGAAATATGGTAAATTTTTCTTCGCTTTGATAGCTGATAAGATAAGAGTTTTTGTTCGCATATATGCGGAAAAGAGTTATATTTTCCATAAGCTTATCTACCTTAACGCGTTCTGCGCCTTCATAAGTCAAAGGAATATTTTCAACTTCTCTTGATTCTATTCTGTACAAAGAGTTATCCTTGACAAAATACGCTACATACGGATTTATCATTGCATGTATAGAGTTTCTGGTATGCAGCCGAAAAATGTCAAAATCATCATCGCTTGTTATGTTTGAGACGGCATACACATTTGTTTGCAAAAACAGATCGTTATAAAAAAGCTTCACTATTTTTTGCTCTTTTATCTCTTCTTCATAATGTAAAGAGTTGATATCATTGCTTTTTTGCATAGTATTTATGGCTTGATATAAATACACAGCCATAATAGAAAATATAGCTATCGATATGACTACTTCAATGAGCGTGAAAGCCCTTTTCACATGTTGGCCTTTATCTCATACCCCAGCGTATTAATACCTTTTATGTTTGCGCTGATTTTATTTATAATAAACTCCATTTTGGGTATATTATCTAAAGTCTCTTCTATATCTTTGCTGTCCGCTAAATCCATATTAAAAATCTCTTCGCTCTCACATGTGAGGTTTTGTTCTTTTAAAACCGATACAAGTTTATCGTCTTTTATCGTAAATTTGGTTTTGACTACATCGTACATATTTTTATCAATACCATCAATGCAAATACCGTTTAAAATTACAAAAGAAAAAAGAGAATTTGCTTCGTTTTTGACTTTTGCATAACCTATGAGTTTTGAACTATTCGAGCTTACTTTTAAAAGTCCAAGACCTGCTGTGAACACAATAGCGACAGCTATCAAAACTTCTACGAGCGTAAAAGCCTTAGTCATCGTCTTTTATTCCGATTCTTATCGCCTCATCAAGCGATATCTTTCCTTCGTGCAACAGCTGTTTCAATCTATGCGAGAGAAATACCATACCGTTTTCTTTGGTAAAGGAGCGGATCTGATAGTCGTTTGTCGTAGTTTTGAGTATCGTTTTGACATCATCATTCATCACGAGCAGCTCCCCTACGGCTTGCCTTCCTATATATCCTGTGTAGTTGCATTTTTTACAACCGTTGGCTTTGTAGATAATAGCATTTTTTTTGAGCGAAAATTGATTTGCATAATCTTCTGCTATCTTATCCTCTGTTTTGCAATAAGGACATAGTAACCGCACAAGTCTTTGAGCCAGCACGGCAAGTAGTGTAGAAGATATTAAAAACGGCTCTATTTTCATGTCCACAAGTCTTGTTATGGCGGCTGTAGCGTTGTTTGTATGCAGCGTAGATAAAACCAAATGCCCTGTAAGAGCCGCTTGTGTAGCTATAGATGCAGTCTCATTGTCGCGTATTTCGCCTACCATGACTATATCGGGATCTTGTCTTAGTATGGAGCGAAGTCCTGTTGCAAATGTAAGCCCCACTTTGCTATTTACTTGAATCTGATTTATATTGTTTGTCTTATATTCTACGGGGTCTTCTATCGTGATAATATTTTTTTCCGGAGATGCCAATCTTTGCAAAAACGAATGCAAAGTGGTTGATTTACCGCTGCCGGTTGGTCCGGTTACTAAAATTATGCCATGCGAATATTGCAAAATACTATTTAGTCCGTTTATCAAATCGTCGGTGAAACCAAGCTCAAACAGCGAAGGAATTTGCGTGGAATCCATCAAAATACGCATAACAACTCTTTCACCGTAATATACAGGCAATATAGAGACGCGGATATCCAATGTGCGTCCTGCTATCTTTATCTGTGTTCTGCCGTCTTGAGGAATACGTTTTTCGGAGATATCAAGATTTGATATGACTTTTATACGGCTTATGACAAGATTCAAGATATTTTTTTCAAGCTCTATATGTTTTGTCAATACGCCGTCTATACGAAAGCGTATTTCGCCTTTAAATTCATGCATCTCTATATGAATATCGCTTGAGCGTTTTTTGATAGCCTGATAAAAAAGCGAGTTTACAAATTTGATAATCGGTGCAGACTCTTCGGACGTCAAAATATCACCGGAATTTCTTAGAAACTCCGTTAAATTCATATTTTCATCGATATTGGCTTCTTCTTCGGCATTTCTATCTATAGAGCCAAGCTCTTTGTCGGTTCTAAGTTCTAAAAATTTATTTAAAAGCCTATCGTAAGACTCTTCGTCTAAAAATATAACTTTATATTTCAAGCCTTGTTTGGAGAGATATTCAAAAGCCACATCTATATAATTTTCCGTAATGCACGCACATAAAACATCTCCTATTTTTGAAAAAAGCACATAGTTTTTGAGGGCTATATTGAGCTCTTCGGACTCTATTTCAAAAGGCTCTAAATTTGTGTCGTGAATATGTTCTATATCGTCCATCAGGAACCATCTCCTTTGAGTATTATATTGTTCCAGTATTCACTGCTGCCAAATTGCACACTATTGCTGACTGTGCCTTTTCTCTTTTTGGGTTCCAAAATGTTGTCCGGTTCTTTGACAGGTTCTGAAATATCGTTTATTATCTCAGGTGCCGAAACATTATCTGCTTCCATAGTAGGCTCTAAAACATCATTTGTATTTTTTGGTTCTATGGTATAGTTCGTGTTTTTAGATTCTACGACATCGTTCAAGTTTTCAGGTTCCGAGACGTTACCCATCTTTTTCAGAAGCTCTTCTTTTAACTGTTTGGTATAAGCATCTTGAAGCTGGTCAAGCTCGGATAACTGCACTCTTAATTGTGATAATTCGTCACTCGAGTTTATTATATACGGAGTTAAAACAATAACGATATTTAGCTGATCATCAACATCTGTTTTGTGTGTGAAAAGACGCCCCAAAAGCGGTATATTTCCCAAAAGCGGAACTTTTATGTCGTTTTCGGTAACTTTATTGCGGATGAGTCCTCCCACTATGACGCTCTCCCCGTGTTTTACTATGGCTCTTGTGGAAACTTCCCTTTTTGTTGTAGTAGGCATACCGCTGTCGCCGCCGCTGCCGTCCAAAACATCTTCTACCGTAGCTTCTATCTGCAAAGTGACTTTTCCGTCGTTTGCTATTCTTGGTTTTACTTGCAAAGTCAAACCTATATCTTCTCTCGTATATGTACTTCTGCTTAAATCGGTAGTACTATCCGGGTTAGTAGCGCTTGTTATGATGGATTGCGTCTGACCTACATATATTTTTGACTCCATATTGTTTAAACATAAAACGGACGGTTCGGAGATAATATTTGCCGCGCCGTTTGACTTTAAAAAATCTATAGAAGCGCCGAACGCCAGACCGGATTTGATATCTCCTATGCTTATGACAGAACTTAATATAGGCGATAAAGCAAGCGCGCTTCCTCCCATGTTCATGGCAAATGTGTAAAGTCCGTCCGATGTAGCTCTTCCGCCTTCAAGTCCGTATTTTACGCCTATTTTTTGTGAAGCAGCTTCACTAATCTCAACAATTTTCGCTTTAACGAAAACCTGTTTTTGCTCTTTATCAAGTTCGGATATTATGTTTTTTATGATTTCATAATCTTTTTGTGTGGCAAAAACAACAATAGAGTTACTGGCTTCATCTATAGAAAATACCGGTTTGCCCACATCTGTCGCTTTTAAATTTTGTATTGTTTGATTTGCCGAAGGCAAGCCATTTGAAGAAGATGCCGCTGTTAATGCGTTTGAAGAGACAAGTTCGCTTATTATTTTATGAATATCTTTGGCTTCGGTATTATTTAACTGTATGACTCTTGTTACCATCTGGAACGATTCTTGTCCTTTATCCAAATTGGCTACAATCTCTTTTAGCTTTTTTACATTTGCCGACGAACCCACAGCAATAACTCCGTTATCGGCTTTATTTTCATACAATGCCACTTTTTCGCTTTCAATTCTTTCATTAAAAACACTTCTTGAAATTGATTGCAATACAGGAAAAATCTGCTCTATGTTGGCATTGTACATTTTGATAAATGCCACTTCCGAAGCAACATTTTTTTCCATAAGAGTTATAACTTTTCTTATGGTTTCTATATTTTTGGGAAAATCCGTTATAACAATCATGTTATTTTCTCTAACAGTTGCAATTTTTGCAGCTATAGAGGCGAGATATCTTATTTTATTTACAACTTCGTCGGCATTTAGCCCTTTAATACTTATAGTTTGCGTGACCATTTGAGTATAACCCGAGGCCGATTTATCTACCAACGGTAAATTGTATTGCGAAACTACATTGCTTCTTACCACCTCCATGTATGTGCCGTGGTCTATCATGGTATAGCCTTTTGTGGCAAGAACGGACTGGAGTATGTTTGGCAGATCCTGCTTGTTTACGGGCTTTGTGGAAACAAACTCCACTTTACCGCCAACGGCATCTTGAAGTAGTATATTTTTGTTCAAGACATTTGATACAAGCCTTATAAAATCTGTAATTTCCAAATCTCTAAAGTTTATCTCAATAGTTGAATTATTCGGCGAAGCAGTGCCGTTGACATTTTGGGCGTTTAAATTCGCAGCCAAAATTACGCACGCGACTATTTTAATAAATCTCATATTCAAACTCCTTTATTTCATTATTTCTCATAATCTCCAATTTTACTTTACTGTAAGATTTGGCATTATCATAAATCCCGACAACATCTGAATAGTTATCAAGTCTGATTCCATTAAAGCTCTGTATAACATCTCCCGAGCGAAGGCCAAGTTTTGCCAAGGGAGAGTTTCTGTTAATGCTGGTGATTCTAAAACCGTCCAATTTCCCATTCTTCACGACTTCTTTAAAACCTATATTTTTAAATAGTGCATCGGGATTTGTCATAAGCTCATCTACTTCGCTTCTTTTTATGATACTCGTATACTCTTCATTTGGCTGTTGAAGCTGCTGTCTGATACCTGTATTGGCAGGTCTATTGTTTGGCTGTGTAGATGCGGCAAAAGAGTTTAATGTGCTTTTTGCAAAACCAATCCATACCTTTCTGCCGTCTTCCAAAAGAAAAACGCCATCAGGCATTATTTCATCTATACGGTATTGTTTATATGTATCGCCTATTTTTAATACTTCCGAAGAGACGCCGTCATTGATAACGACAAAAGCGCTTTTGCCATCACTTTCTTTATATATTGCCAAAAGCTTTAAATTATTTACTTGTCGGGTTTGAGTATTTGAGACAACGGATTGATTTGTACGGCTTGGATTATAAGCGTTGAAATTTATAACATTGTTGTCGCTATAACCGACATCGACTCCGCTTTTTGGAAGGAAAATAAAAAAGATCAAAGCTATACTTTTTGCTACGGCTACACAAATTAAAATTTTAAAGACAAACTTTAATGTTTTATTATTTAAGAGACGATTCATATACCAACTCCCCATCTATATTTTGAAATTTTGCATAGATAAGCGGATACTTTTGCTTAAAATTTTCTTGCGGTTTCAAAACCAAACGGACTGTTTTGCTATATACGTTATAACTGCCGTCTATGTCGCCAAAATCACCTTTTAGTTTTATCCAAATTTTTATTGGATAAAAGAGAGTTGCCTTGAAACTTGCCTCATCAATTTTACTCGGAAGCGCACCTTCAAATCTCTTGGCAAGATGCAAGTTTTTAACGTCGACTTCGTTATACAAAATAAACGGCAGGATTGTTATCTCGTCTATCTGCGCGATTTCATCGCCTGCACTCGTCACAAACACATCGTTTATTTGCAAAATACCGCCAACATCCTTCAGGCTCTCATTGCTGAGCACAATATTGTCTTTGAAAAGTTTATGTTCTAAAAAAAAATAAAAGTTCTCTTTGGGCAAAAATAGTATGACAATATAAAAAAACAGCACAATCATCAGTATATACTTTAAGTACTTCAAAACTCTCATTTTGTTATCTCCAAAACAACGGAAGATCTGCCGTTAGAATCTATCGCAATCTCAAATTTTTCTATCTCAAAAGCTTCGTTAAATGCTTTTTTGGCTATATCGTCTACTTGTTCGTGCGTTAAAAGTGACAATTTTATCTCGAAAACTTTTCCTTTATCACTTAATGTGTCTGCTCCAAAAACCGCTTTTAGTTTTCCTTCAAGATTTGTTTTGTCCCAAACTTTTTTCGAATACATTATCTTTTTGGCATTGTTATCAAGTGCCAAAATAGCCGTATTGTTCTCTTTGATCTCATCTTTTGAGTGCGAAATGTTATATGCCATGATCAGCAAAACCAGAACCAACACCGATGTTAAAATTAAAGGATTTATTTTATTCATAGCGTAACTTTATCCCGATATCATTGGTATCGTCTCTGAATTCATCCATGATAAAAGATCTTTGGAAGTAGTTTCTAACGATATTTGACCTGTTTTTATCATTTACGTGCAGTACGAGAGAGATTTGCATCTGATTTGCCTCTATGCTTTTAATATACTCGCCTTCCAATAATGGAAGTTTAAAGATTTTACTCACGTTTTCTCTGATAGCCTTTTGTTGCTTGTTTATTCTATCCTGCTGATTTAAAAGCGCATTTAATTGAATCTCTGTAGATGGTAGAGAGTACTGCTTCAAGATTTTATCTTTTTGGGCTTCTTGAGAACTTAATATATGCGAAAGATACAATAGCTCTGCGAAAAAAACTACTATCAAAAACACTAAGACATATATGATGCCCCTGAGCGCTCCTTGTTTTTCATAAAAACGGTTAAATTTTCCGAGCTTAATGATATTTTTTGAAAGTTTCAGAGTTTGTAAAACTTTATTTATACCTACATACTCTTTTGCCAACGAAAGCGGCACTTTTACGACTTTTTCGCTATGTGTTATTAAAACACTTTCATTATCTATCTTAATGGCGGAGGGATAGTCTATAAATTCTGTCTGTGCAAAATATATATTGCGCACATGAGTAAGCTTAATACCAAGAGCTTCTAAATTTTCCAATATATTTTTGGCATCATACGCAAAAAGTAAAAATTTGCCGTTTTGCTTTATGGCTTTATAGGAATAGTCACCTTTTGGGATAAAACCGTCAAATACGGAAGGGGCATACTCTTTTGCTTGAAATGTATATTTTACGGGAAGATTTTCTATCTTTGTCCAATAATATTTCGGAGATAGAACAATATCAAACATGCCCAAATCATCCGATTCTATATGTTTTGTATCTGCAAATACCACTTTATAACTGTGTGTTTTACCGAATTTATCATAGTATCTTTGTTTAAAAGCATCTATTAAAGGCGCCGTTTTGTAGCGCAAAATATCAAAAAATCGTTTCAATATAATCCACCTTTTTCGTCTCCATGTCATACAAAAAATTAAGTAACTTTGTCTGTCCTGAATAAAAAAAACTCATACTGCAAAATATTCTGGGCGAAAAAAATCCGATATTTAAAGCTCTAAGTTTATTTTTATCACTTGCGGAAATTGCTAACTCATCATAAGAACTTATAATTTCATCTTGCGTTAGTGAATGCAAATTATACTCTTTTTTTATTAAAGTAAACAAAGGTTCTTTTATATAATTAAAATCTATATCTTTACCAAAAAAACCTACAATTTCTTCCCATGGAACATTATATATCTTAGCATCTCCTCCATTTGCTACGAAATAGTCCAAAAGGTAGCTAAACGACTCTTTTGAATTTATGCCTCCATCGCTAAATTTGTAACTTTGCAAAGCCGCTTCACTTGCGTATGTTCTCTCATTTTTATCTTTATCTATAGCATCAAGCAGCACGGATAAAAAAAAATTTGAATTTGTAACTCTGTATTCATATAAAATATTTTGCAAAAAATTATACAAAGGTTCATTTATATCATTATTGCTTAAAATAAGATTGTTAATATTTATAACACTGCCGGCAGAAGCTATCTCTATCATAACGTTTATATCGCCGCTATCAGTATTAAGTATTATGGGAAGCCCGACTATGGTGGAGAGACTTTGCGCATCTTTTACGTTTTGTGAATTCTTTTGCAAAATCGCCAAAATATCGAGAAAGCTTCTGTTGAGTTGCACAAACAAACTTCTATCGTTTGCTCTTTCAAAATATTTTTGCGAAACGTCTATGCTTTTTAGGATAAGCAGTGAGAGCATCAAAATAAGTCCTACTGTGGTAAGCAGTACGATACCTTTTCTATCTAATCCGCACATGCAAGGCTCACGAAACGTTTATGGAAAATATGGGAAGCAACATCGAAGTTACTATAAATCCGATAATTCCGCCGACAATCAACATCAGCATAGGCTCCAAGAGAGATAGAAAAAGTGCTATTTTGTCTTTATTTTCTTCAAAATATAGTTCCGACATGTTTTGTAAAACCATAGCAACCTCGCTCGTCTCTTCCCCTAATGTGATAGCTTGCACAAAAGAGTTGTCGGATTCAAAACCGCTTTTTACAAGCGCTGCCGATAGACGCGAACCCTCTACAACTTTCAATGAAGCTTTTTCAAATACATCAGCAATAACACTGTTTTTCAAAATACCCGCACCAAGCCTTACCGTTTTGACAAAAGGCACACCGGATCTAATCAAAATCGAAGCGACATATGTAAAACGTCCCAGTTCGGATGATCGTATTATTTTGCCAAAAAATGGCAGTTTTAACATAAGCATGTCAAATCTATATTTTGCCTTTAAGCTTGTTTTTAGGATAAATTTAAAAGCAAAAACAAACAAAAACAACCCTGCGGCAAGATAGAACCAATTGTTTGACATCCAATTTCCGGTAGATATTACTATTTGCGTGATTTTTGGCAACTCTTGATCCATCTGTTCAAATATGGAGCTGATTTTAGGAACTATATAAGTTACCATGAAACCCACCATAAAGCAAGAGACTATCAAGATAAAAACAGGGTATGCAAATGCATTTTGCACCTGCTTTTCCAACCTCTCTTGTTCTTTTAAAAAACGCGACAGTTCCAGTAGAATATCTGTCAATATGCCGCTATCTTCCGATACTTTTATGGATTGTTTGTAAAAATTCGGCAAAATTATAACGTTTTGGTTTTCAAGCGCGAAATAGAAATTTTTCCCCTCGTCCAAAGCTGTTTTTATACTCTTTAAAAAAAGCAGCATTTTTTTGTTTTTAGCGTATTGATTTGAAGAGAGTGTTACGGCGTCGACTAAAGATATTCCGGATTTTAAATATATGCTTATATCGCGACTAAATACGGCGAGTTCACCTGAAGAAATTTTATATCTTCTTTTAAAAGTAAATTTACTCAAAAGCGTAAAACTATCCTCTTGTAGTTTTTTGTAAATAATGCCTTGAGCTTTTAATCTCCGCTTCGCATCGTCTAAGTCCGAAGCTTCTATTTTAGAATTTACTTTGCCGCCGGACCCGTCTATTCCCGAATATTTAAATATCAATTTTTATCGTCCTCTCGCCTCGAGTTGGTATTTCTCTAAAAAATTCTGCGTATTTGCTACGGTATCAAATACTCTTCCGCTTTCCATGTAATTTTCAAATAAATATACTTTTCCTTTATAATCCAAAACTAATTTATCATTGCTGCCGTTCGGATAAATATCCATTCTAAAGCAAACTTTTTCTCTTTTATATTCATCTATATAATAATCATCAAATACTATTTTTTCTAATCTTTTGCCGTCATAATAATAAGCATTTACAGCGTTGTCTTTTTCAAAAATGCTAAGCGTCATGTTTGTGTCTTTGCCGTTTATCAAAAGTCTGCATTCGCCGCAATCGTCAATACATCTCAAAGAGACAAGATTTTTGTCTCCACCGATTTTGGCAAGATAGAGATTTAACTTCTCTAGTTTTACCGATTCTTCCTCGGGAGTTCTCATGGAAAAATTTTGAGCAAATAAGCCGTACGAAATTACTATTAGTAACAAAACCAGCAATAATTCAAAAAGCGTAAACGCACTTCTTACTCTTGACATTTGCTAAAATATATATCCTCATCATCTCCGTCTCCGCCCTCTTTCTTGTCTCTGCCTAAAGAGATAATATCAAAATTTCCATTGTCAACCACATATATATATTCTGTTCCCCAGGAGTCTTTCGGCGTAGATTTGGCAGAGAGATATCCGCCATTGGGATAATTTTTGTATTTTGAAGAATCAGGATTTTTTATAAGAGCGTCAATACCCTCTTCTAATTGTGGATAATTTCCGAAATCAGCCCTGAACATATTGAGTGATTCGCCAATCGTTTTCATCTGTATGCAAACCAAATCTCTTCTCGCTCTTTCGCTTTGACCGACAAGATTCGGTACAACAATGGCCGTGAGAAGTCCCAATATCATGATAACTACCATGAGCTCCATAAGTGTGAATGCTTTTCTCAATTTTAAATTCCTATTTTTATTTCTGTGAATTATATCATAAAAGATATTTTTTTAAGTTTATGATTAAAAATTATTTATTACAAATGTATTTAAAGCCGTAAGAATATTTTTCAAAAAATCTAAAATTTAATGTTATTTTTATCTCAAACTATTGTATGCAAAATAATAAAACGGCAAGAAAACACCCAAATTACCAGAGTGTCGATTACGATCTCTATTTTTCGAGAAACTATAAGAGAAATTTCAGTTGATTTAAATACCGTTTAATAGATTGTTTTTGAAAGAATTTATTGATCTAAAATATTTTTTGTTACACTAATTATTTGTCGTCATTAAATATTTTGCGGCTTCTCTTTCAGTTTAGTATTTTTAACTTAAATTTTTGTAATAAATTTAATAGTTTTTAATACATTAATATTTTTTGAAAAGCGAATGATTTTGAAAAATCACGCAAACTTGCTTTATTATTGCTTTTAAAATTACGTTTAAAATATATAAGATTATTTGAAGTAAATGATGAGGTCAAAAAGCCAATATCCAAGACTTTTATCGAAATAATATAAAAGATTTTCTGGTGGAAGTGAGGGGAATCGAACCCCTGTCCAAAAACAAGTCCCATCCCAACGTCTACATGCTTAGAAGGATTGATTAAGGCTTTGCTTTTGCTTGATTCAATCCGCGAAAACTACACAAAAGCGCAAGCTTAGATTTCAATTTGACGTTAGCTAAGCGCCAAATCAAGCTATCTGTTTTACGAGCCTCACAAAATCCGCATAGATAGCATCTGCGGTGCGAAGCCTCCCTTTAAGGATGAAACTTACGCGACTTTTGCGTAAGCGGGAGCGAAATTTTTGTTATTTGCGTCTAAATTTAATGAACTTTTTGCGCTCTGTTCAAAGCGGCATGCAGTCAAAACCAACTTGCTCCTGTCGAAGCCAAGTCACTCCCATAAAAACCCGTTATTCGTTGATTATCTCTTTGATATTGCGGGCAAGGAGGGAAATTCTATCTATTTTTTGTGTTTTAGTCAAGCTCTCATCCAAAAGTATTTTTATAAATGCGCTTCCAACAATAACTCCATCAACGCCTTTGGCTTTAGTCTTCGCGCTCTTTTCATCAACGCCAAAACCTACAAATACCGGTGTATTGGTACAGTCTTTTATACTTTTTACGATTTCGCTTAAATCTTCTTTTGTTTTGCTTCCGGTTATGCCGGCGTAAGCCACAAGATAGATAAATCCCAAAGAATCTTTGACAATTTTTTCTATCCTCTCTTTTGAGTGCGTAGGAGCTACAAAATTGATAAGGTTTAATCCCATTCCTTCCAAAAGATGTTTATAGGGCATCGCCTCTTCAAAAGGTAAATCAGGAATAATAAACCCATCTACTCCGCACTTTTTTGCTTTTGCGGCAAAATAATCGATACCTTTGTGATAAAAAGGATTGAAATATCCCATCCAAAATGTAGAAATTTTAGGTGCAATTTCTTCCGAAATCTTAAAAAGCCACTCTGTTTTGAAGCCGCCTTTTAAAGCTTTAAGATTCGCTTCTTCTATAATTGCTCCATCGGCTACCGGGTCTGAGAATGGAACCCCAAGTTCTATTATATCTGCTCCCGCGTCTTTGAGTGCTAAAGCCGTATCTATACTGAAATTTACATCGGGATATCCTGATGTGATATATGCAACCAACCGTTTCAATTTATCTCCGTTTGCCTATATGCAGTCTAAAGATTTTAACTCTTTTGCTGTTTTTTATGGATATAATTGTAACATTTTAAATGTGATTTTGTTGTACGAACACAAAGGATAAGTTTGAAATGAGAACTATAACTTCCATAAAAAATGCTAAAAACAGCGAAAAGCTTGTTATGATAACAGCCTACGATGCACTTTTTGCTGCAATTTTTAACAATAAAACGGATATGATTTTGGTAGGCGATAGTTTAAATATGAGTTTTAACTACGCCGGCGACACACTTTCGGTTTCCACGGATATGATGATTTACCATACAAAAGCCGTATGCAAGGGTGCACCCGATACTTTTGTCATTACCGACATGCCTTTTGGTGCTTATCTTAGCGAACAGGCCGCACTCAAAAATTGCACAAGAATTTATCAAGAAACTAACTCTAACGCCGTCAAAATAGAGGGCGGAAAAGAGCGCGCTAATATCGTAAAATCTCTTACACGAAACTCTATAGCGGTTATGGGGCATATCGGGCTTATGCCACAATTTGTCAGAAGCGAAGGCGGTTTTAAGATAAAAGGCAAAGATGACGAGAGTACTCAAAAATTGATTGACGATGCGCGTGCTATTGAAGACGCAGGAGCTTTTTGTATAGTTCTTGAAGGGGTAAAGGAAGATGCGGGAAAAGCTGTAACTAAAGCCGTGAGTATACCCGTTATCGGTATAGGAGCCGGCAGATATACAGACGGACAAGTGCTTGTTTGGAGCGATATGTTGGGATTTTTTGAGAAATTCAGACCAAAATTTGTAAAGCAGTATTTAAACGGTGCTGATTTGGTTAAAAAGGCGGTTGAGCAATACGCGGAAGATGTAAAGAGTGGAAAATTTCCAAATGATGAATTTATTTATTGAGTAAAACTATGGAAAGAGTCGTTGAGATAGAAAAAATAAAATTTGATAATGAGTATGAAAATTCGCTGCGTCCGAAATCTTGGGATGATTATATAGGGCAAGATAAGATCAAGAAAAATTTGCGAGTATTTATAGAAGCATCCAAAAAAAGGAGCGAGAGTTTAGACCATGTGCTTTTTTTCGGACCTCCCGGACTTGGCAAAACCACATTGGCACATCTGATAGCGGCTGAAATGAATACGAATATCAAAATAACAGCTGCTCCTATGATAGAAAAAAGTGGAGATTTAGCGGCGATTTTGACAAATCTTCAAGAAGGCGATGTGCTGTTTATTGACGAGATTCACAGACTCTCTTCGGCCATTGAAGAGATTTTATATCCTGCTATGGAGGATTTTAGACTCGATATTATTATAGGAAGCGGACCTGCAGCGCAAACCATAAAGATAGATTTGCCGCGCTTTACGCTTATAGGTGCTACAACCAGAGCAGGCATGATAAGCTCGCCGTTGAGAGATAGATTCGGTATGCATTTTAGACTGCAGTTTTATTCGCATGAAGAGTTGAGCAAAATAATCAAAAAAGCCTCTCTTAGACTTAATTTCACATGCAAAGAAGATGCCGCGCAAGAGATGGCAAAAAGATGTAGAGGAACACCCAGAATAGCTTTGAGATTATTAAAACGCATGCGCGACTTTGCTCAAATACACAACGAAGAGTTCATCTCGAAAGAACGCACGGAGTATGGACTCAGTGAACTTGGTGTAGATGAACAGGGATTTGATGAAATGGATATAAGATTTTTGCAAACCTTGCTTAATGCAAAAGGGCGACCTATAGGTTTAAATACTATAGCGGCGGCTTTAAGCGAAGATGAAGGAACAGTTGAAGATGTGATAGAGCCTTATTTGATAGCTACGGGATATATTGAAAGAACGGCGCGTGGACGTGTGGCAACCCCAAAATGTTACGATCTTTTTAAGCTTACACCTCTAAATACAGGCTTATTTGAACAAAAATAGAGCAGATAAAAATGGTACTTATGGAGTTGAAAACATTGCCGGAATCAAAGCGTTCTTTGCAAGATAAAATATCTGCTTGATAGTATGATGAATTAAAAATTAGAAAAATTAGGAGAAGTTTTTAAAATGAACGGCAATCGTCTCTTTTTATCAGGTGTTTTAATTTTAACACTTTATGCAATGTTTCGTCTTTATTCGCCGTTTTTGATGGATATTGCGATAGCTTCACTTTTGGCTGTAGCTATGAACAGCATAAATATTTTCATTCAAAAATTTGTAAAAATCCCCGTATTATCAGCTGTTTTAACAACTTTGGTACTGCTTTTGCTGTTTTTTGCACCAATAGGATATGCGGCTACTACTCTAACAAATTCGCTCATGCATGTAAACTATGATCTGATAGAAGAGATGGTAACTTTTCTCTCAAACGTAAAACTATCTTTGCCCGAATCACTAAGTTTTTTAGAACCCGATATAGACGGATATTTTGCAAATCTGGACAAAGCGGCGATAACTGCCAAAGCAGTCTCTTACGCGACTTTCATTGGTAAAATGAGTGCAGGGTTTTTAAAAGATATGATTTTAATCGTCATATTCTTTTTTTTCGCAACGTATTACGGCAAAAATCTAAGCGCATATTTTATAAGTGTAATACCGATAAATCCGAAAGAAGCGAACAGCATATTTTTCGAAGTGGCAAATGTCATGAGCGTAGTATTTTACTCCATCATTTTAACCGCTATTCTGGAAGGAATTTTATTTGCTTTCATAGGTATGACTTACGGATACAACGGACTGATGCTCGGCATACTGTATGGTTTTGCATCCTTAATACCAATAGTTGGCGGTACGCTCGTATGGGCTCCTTTGTCGTTGATAGAATTTTCAAACGGCAATACTACCGCGGCTATAGTGATAGCTCTTTACTCTTTTGTAGGCATTGGCGCGGTAGATAACTTTATAAAGCCTCTTATCATCAAATATGTAAACAAATTGCTTTTGAAAACACCAGTTTATTTTAATACGCTTTTGATATTTTTCTCCATCATAGCAGGACTTGCTTCTTTTGGTTTTTGGGGAATGATATTGGGCCCCGCCATTACCACACTCTTTATATCGCTTTTAAAACTATTCCGCATTGTCAAAGAAAAAAGTTTGAAAGATGAAACTTAATTAATATGTGTGAAGAATTTTTATGAGCGAAGAGTTTATATGGTTTATAAAAGAGCATCATGTTTTACACATAAGCTCTCATGAAGATGGAAAAACTTGGTCTGCTAACTGTTTTTATGTATTTTTAAAGACAAATAATGCATTTGTTTTTGCTTCCGATAAAGATACCCGTCACATGCGAAATATCATAAAAACCCCATATGTAAGCGGTACGATAGCGCTTGAAACAAAAGAGATAGGTTTGATACAAGGGTTACAATTTGAAGGAATAGTACAAAAAGCCTCTTTAAAAGCTAAAAAAGCTTACTTTTTATCATATCCGTTTGCAGCTGCGCTTGCGCCGTCTTTGTGGGAGTTAGAGATAGATTATGCGAAACTCACCGACAACCGTTTAGGGTTTGGTAAAAAATTGGAGTTTAAGAGATAATTTTTGCCGATCGATTGCTTTTTAAGCAATATTTCCCAGTCCAAAAGCTATTTTCCATCTATCAAGATTAAAAAAACACATGTGCCGCATACAATCAAATAAGCATTTAGTATTTGCATGTGATATAAGTCTCAGATAAATATACGTATATCAAAGACGATTTTTAAAATGCTTATGTGTGATATAAAGAGCGCTTTGAGACTTTGTTTTTGTGTTTGAGAGTGTATTTTTCAAAAAAACTTACATTGCTTTGAACACTCCTTTGAGTAAAAATACTCAAAGGAATTGCCGATACTTTTAATTATTTGAACCAGTTTTTGATTTTATCAAATACGCTTTCGTCATGTACCGAACTTTTTATGCCAAATGACTCTTGTAGATTTTTGAGTGTCTCTTTTTGTTCATTATTTAAACTCGATGGATATTTTATGGAGACTTGTGCGACAAAACTTCCGAGTTGTTTTGTTCTCAAATCTTTAACGCCTTCGTTTTTAAAGATGAACTGTTGTTTATCTTGAGTTCCTTGCGGAAGTTTTAACTCTTTTGTGCCTCTTAAAGTTGGAATTGTTATACTTTCACCCAAAATAGCTTGAGTAAAAAATATAGGCACTTCTATATATATATGTTGCCCATCCCTTATAAAATGATCATCTTCCTTGACTCTTATCAGAACATATACGTCGCCTCTTGAGCCGTTAGAAGCGACATTACCTTTTGTAGACACTCGGATTCTGTTGTTATTGTCTATACCTTCGGGAATATCCACCATAACACTCTCTTTTAGCTCTTCATAAGCTTTGCCTTTGCATTTTTTGCAAGGGTTTTTTATAATTTGTCCGCTTCCGCTGCATTTTGAACAAGTTTGTGAGAATGTCATAAAACCTTGTCTGTAAAATACTTGCCCTTTACCCCTGCACTCAGGGCATTCGCTCAGTTTTTTATCTTCGCTTCCCGTGCCGTTGCACTCTTTGCAAGGTGATTTATAAACAAAGTCCATCTTTTTTTTGCATCCGAAAATCGCTTCGTTAAACTCCAAAAGTATATCTGTTTCTATATCGAGCGAATATTTTCCGCCCCTTTCTCTATTTTGCGTGCTGTTGCCAAATCCAAAATTTCTTCCGAAAACAGACTCAAATATTGAACCGAGATCACCCATAATATCTTCATAATTTTGCTCGGAAAAATGACTAAAGCCTTGTCTATCAAGTCCGCTTTTGCCATATCTGTCATAAATTTCACGTTTGCTTGAATCGCTTAAAACCTGATAAGCCTCATTTATTTGCTTAAATCTTTCTTCGGCTTTTTTATCACCTTGATTTCTGTCGGGATGATATTTTAGCGCGAGTTTTCTGTAAGCTCTCTTGATGGTTTCATTGTCTGCACTTCTATCAATTTCCAAAATTTCATAATATTCAAAATCCAACAACAATCCTTTAAATGGTGGGAGTAAATTATTAAAGATAGGAATTCTATCAAAAAAAAGTTTAATTGTCAGTAAGCTCTTCATATGTATGTTTTCGATTTTTGCTTACAAGCGGTTAACAAGCTGTGTTATACAATTTTATGACAATTCATTTTAAGGAGATTTACATGAAAAAAGGCTTATTTATTTTAGTCGCAGTAAGTTTGTTTGCGGCGAGCGGTGCATTTGCAAGACATCATGCGGACGGGCTAAAATACGAACGAAACAAGCAGATGTTTGAAGCAGATGGAAGATTGCACACAGATGATTTTATAAATAAACACGATGGTAGTTTTTTAAAAAAGCTTGATTTGGGTTCGGAACAAAAAGAACAAATTAAGCTCTTGCGAACAGATATGTTTTTGAAAATGAAGGCAGTTTTTGAGAATGCAAACGGATTAAAAACTTATTTTAGTGAAAACTCGTTTAATAAAGAGGCTTTTTTGAATGACAAAAAAGAGATAAACGATGCCCTGGTTAGTATTAGAGCAGACTATTTTGATAAAGTTTATAATATTTTGACGGCAGAACAGAGAGGAAAAATGCACGAAACGCTGGACAAAATAGAAAATAAGTGGAGAAAAAATACTAAGAATAAATAATAATTTATATTTTATTTAAGCGGAAATAGATAGAATTATAAACGAAAGATTTTCATTATCCACTTTTTAGGAGGTGTTCAATGATTAACGTTTTAATGATTGAAGACGATATAGAGTTTGCACAAGTTCTTAGCGAATATTTGGCAAGGTATAACATAAAAATTACAAACTATGAAGATCCGTATCTTGGGTTAAGCGCAGGAATCAAAAATTACGATTTGTTGATTTTGGATTTGACGCTACCGGGGATTGACGGGCTTGATGTTTGTCGTGAAGTTGCTTCAAAATATGATATTCCAATTATCATATCTTCAGCCAGAAGTGATTTGTCCGATAAGATCATAGGACTCCAGATAGGAGCCGATGATTATCTGCCAAAACCATACGATCCGAAAGAGATGTACGCCAGAATAGTAAGCTTGATTAGAAGATATAAAAAAGTTACAGCTGAAGTTGAGGAGAGTCCTGCGGAAGATTCTAAATTTAGAGTTGACGATAAGAGACATCAGATATTTCTTGAAGATAAACCGCTTACGCTTACGCCTGCCGAATACGAAATACTTTCGTATCTTATTCAGCAGCACGGCTTTTCGCTTTCTAGAGAACAGTTAGTTTATAATTGCAGATCTATAAAAGATAAAGGCGGTAAAAGTTTGGACGTAATTATCGGAAGAATCAGAACAAAAATTGGTGATAGTTCAAAAATACCTAAATATATCCACTCCGTAAGAGGAATCGGCTATAAACTTTTAGGATGAAAAATTACTCTTTAGGGACAAAAGTCAGCATTACGTTTGCCTTTTGTCTCATCTTTTTATTAATACTATTTTTAGTTTTTTACAGATATGAAAATGAATTGAATTTGCAAAGATTAAAAGAAAAACATTTGCAATCCATAAATTACCTTATGCTACTTTACGAAAATAAAACTCCATCTGAAGACATTGAAAGTTATTTTCAAAGTTTTGACTTTAAAAAGGTCGAAAACAAGTCTTTGAGCAGTTTAATTTTAAAACATGGCAATATCATAATAAAACGAGATACTGATTTTGGAGGTTTTTCGGCGATTATTTATGATAATAAGCACTACATCTCCATTGTCAGCGGAGAGTCTGTGGTTTTGCTTGAGAGCAAAGATACTCTTCCTTCAGGGAATCTGTTTTTTATTATACTGATACTGACTTTTTCGCTTTTAGTTTGGCTTTATATATCTACTATTAAAAGTATAGAGCCCATAAAAGAGTTTGGAAAAGTAGTCAGAAAATTGGCCGGCGGAGATACGAGTGTACAATTTGTTTATGATGGGAAAGATGAGATAGGAGAGTTATCCAAAGAATTTAATAAAGCTACAAAAACTATTGCAAATCTTCACAATTCACGCACTCTTTTTTTAAGAACTATAATGCATGAGCTTAAAACCCCGATAGGAAAAGGGCGTATTATAGCTGAGATGGTGGAAGAAGAGATAAGCAGAAACAGGCTCATAAAAGTTTTTAAAAGACTTGAAGTATTGATAAACGAATTTACGAGAATGGAACAAGTTATAACCAAAAATTATATATTGGAAAGAGACACATACAATTTAAAAGATGTTTTTAACCAATCCGTCAGCATCCTTATGTTTGAACCAGAACAGGTAGAAAAAAGGGTTCACTTTGATTTGGGCAACAGATCATTTTTGGTGAATGTGGATCTTGGATTGATGGCTTTGGCATTTAAAAATCTTATGGACAACGCTATAAAATACGGAAAAGATAATATCGTAAAAGTTGTTTTAAAGAGGAACGTTCTTTCTTTTTATAACAAAGGTGAACCACTTGAAAAACCGATAGACGAATATAGACAAGCATTTGCATCATCTACAAAGCGGGATAAATTGGGCAGCGGGTTCGGACTTGGCTTATATATAGTAGATAATATTTTGAGATTGCATGAATTAAAATTAGAATACGAATATAAAAGCGGACAGCACCGCTTTTTTATAGCTCTTATTAAAGCTTAAAATAACTTAGGTTAGACTTCTTGGATGAGAAGACTTCAAAAATTTAATCAACTTATAGAGGCTTTTGGCGCTTTACCCACAGTAGGGAAAAAATCCGCATTGCGTTTTGCATATCATCTGGTATTAAAAGATACTTTCGGCGCAATGAAATTGGCGCATGCGATAGAAAATGCTGTTCGAACCATTAGGCGTTGTGAATGCTGCGGGAGTGTAAGCGAACATGAAATATGTGAAATATGCCTTGATGAGAGCAGAAATAACGGACAACTCTGCATAGTAGAGAGCGCAAAAGATATCTTTATACTTGAGGAGCATAAACTTTTCCTGGGACGTTATTTCGTGTTTGATTCATTGGAGGATGATAAGGTGCATGATCTTCAAAAAGTTATAAAAGAGGCCAATGTCAAAGAGGTGATATTTGCTTTTACTCCATCTTTGGCGAGTGATGCTATGATACTTTTTATTGAGGATAAACTTCAGGACTTGAAGCTTAATTTTACGAAAATAGCGCAAGGCGTTCCAACAGGTGTGCAGCTTGAAAATGTTGACATGCTGTCTCTCTCAAAAGCGCTGGAAGCCAGGACGAAAGTATAAATAGAGTAAATTGACCGCAGCTCCTTTTGGATGTATCCCCAATTTTTTAAAATACTTTTCTGATTTTAACATTCAAAAAAGATGGACTATTGATAAAAGCAAATAACAATCTGCTCTTATGGTGGACATTGTCAAAGTCAGTTATAAGCGCCACTGTGCAAAAATGAAAACTTGACAAACTAAAGTTACTGATGAATCACCATTTTTGAAATACAAGACACAAATTTTCGCTGATTAGTGATATAAACATTAAATATGTGCGAAAATATTTTGAAGCGTTAAGTTATGTTAGAGCGATAAAACTGATAAAAATATAATATCTTACTTGCTGATTTGATTGATGGTGCAAGATAGCGACAAAATGGAGAGTTTGTATAATAACAACCAATATATTATTTGAAGTTGTAAAAGTATATTTGCAAATAGAGATTTGATGAGATAAAGCAAAGCACAGCGCTAATCATTGACATTTATCAAATGATTTGAAAATTTATAACATTGCCGTTTTCATTGCTTCGGCAATTTTTGTTTCATCATAAACATTATCAAAAAATAGATTGAAAGCAAGAGCCGCTTGATACAAGAGCATATCAGCACCATCTTTGCATGTCAACATATTTTCTTCGCAAAGCGTTAAAAATGGTGTTTTTTTGCCGTAAATAACATCAAAGCCAAATTTTGCTTTTTTAAATATTTGTGATAAAAGCTCTTTTGGTGCAGGTAAATTTTCATCTTTCAATCCGGCCGATGTTGTGTTTATTATTAAATCATATTCTTTTAAATTATAGTCATTCCAAGAAAAAGCAGCGATTTTTCTGTTTTTGAAAAACTCTATTCTCTCTTTTGAACGGTTTAAAAGTTCTGTGTATATACCGTTTTCTTGCAATATAAATACGACGGCTTTTGCCGTTCCGCCGGCTCCTAAAACAAGAGCGTTTTTTATATTGCCAAACTCCTCTATCGCTTTTAAAAATCCTAATGCGTCGGTATTAAAACCAAATAATTTATCATTTTTTCGTACTATAGTATTTACAGCTTCTATTTTTTTTGCTATACCGAAAATTTCGTCGCATATACCAAATGACACCTCTTTATAAGGAATGGTTATATTTGCTCCGCTAAGGTTTAATCTTGCGAAAAATTTTTTCAATTCATCAGCATTTTTCAGCAGTATTTTTGTATAGTTTGCATCTATGCCTAAAATTTCAAACGCTTTATTGTGAAGTTTCGGCGATATGGAATGTTCTATCGGATTTCCGAATACGCAAAAATTTTTCATGGATAATAGGGCTTCAAAAAAGAAGCCCGACATTATTATGGTATTTTTTTATAGAAAGCGTCTTTTGTTATAGTCGCTTTTGCATCAAGCAGCGCATTTCTTGCCGAACTTTCAGATGGATAAGGACCTACTAAAACTATTGTTACCTGTTTGGATTTTATAGTAGTTTTATACAGATGGTGCTCATAATTTTTTTTAGAAATACCATCTAAAAAGTTTTTGTTCGGAGGGTTTGAAAATGAGCCGACTTGTATATAGTGTCCGCTTTTCACAGAGCTTGCCTGCGGGGAGTCTGTTGTTACCGGAGGAGTTGTTTGTATTTTTGGCGGTTGAATTGTTTCGACGGGAGGCGTTTGTGTTACAGGCTCTATATTTGTTTCGATAACTGTAATTGTTGTAGTCTCATTAGTCTCATTAGTTTGTATATCATAATCATCATCTTCTATAATAGATATATTTGCTACAACTATTTCATTGTTATCTACGGGCGTGTCTGTCGATATCGGATAAACCGCTACATCATCGCCTTTTGGTTTGCTTATAAGCTTCATGATTAGAATTACAAGCATAAAAATCAGCACTAAAAGCACGGTTATGACAACCAATCTTTTGACTTGTGTTATTTTGTTGGAGCTTTTTTGCTCTAACAATATATCGCTTAATTCGTTTTTCTCTTCCATATTTTTCTCCTAATACGTAGCTTTATCGTAAATGATAAAGTTAGACGAGAGTTCTCTCACCTCTTTTTTAACTTTTTGCTGAATTGATATATCGTTTATATTATTCAAAACTTCGGCAATTTTTTGAGCGATAAATGCAAACTCTTTGTCTTTCATACCGCGCGAAGTAAGGGCGGCTGAACCGACACGGATACCAGAAGTGATAAAAGGACTTCTTGTCTCTCCGGGAACTGTGTTTTTATTCACTGTTATACCTGCATTTTCAAGGGCATGGTCGGCATCTTTTCCGCTAAACTCTCTATTTAGAAAGCTAAGTAATATAAGATGATTGTCCGTACCTTTACTTACTACGTCAAATCCCTCTTTTGATAAAACTTCCGCTAAAATTTTGGCGTTTGTCTTAACTTGCTTTGCATATGTTTTCCACTCTGGCTTTAGATTTTCTCCAAATCCTACCGCTTTTGCCGCTATTATATTTTCAAGCGGTCCTCCTTGAATGCCGGGGAATATGGCGGAATTTATTTTTTTGGATATCTCTTCATCGTTTGTCAAGATGAAGCCGCCTCTTGGGCCTCTAAGAGTTTTGTGTGTTGTAGAAGCTACTACGTGTGCATGCGGAAACGGATCTTGATGTTCGTTTGCTGCGATAAGACCTGCTATGTGCGCTATATCGGCAAATAAGTATGCCCCAACCTCATCTGCTATTTCTCTGAAAATTTTGAATTCTATCTCTCTTGGATACGCAGAAGCGCCACACACTATTAGTTTTGGTTGTACTATTTTTGCTATATCTCTTACTCTGTCATAATCAATTTTACCATCCAAGTTTACGCCGTAAAAAAAACTTTGATAAGTTTTGCCCGAACTGCTCACTTTGGCGCCATGTGTCAAGTGTCCACCGTGACTTAAATTCATACCCAAAATTTTATCGTAAGGATTTAGAAGCGCTTGATAAACGCCTTGATTTGCTTGAGAACCCGAATTTGGCTGCACATTTGCAAATTTACACCCAAAAAGCTCTTTTACTCTATCTATAGCCAATTGTTCAAGTTTGTCAACTATTTCGCAGCCGCCATAGTAACGTTTAGAGGGATATCCTTCTGCATACTTGTTTGTAAAGATGCTTCCCATCGCCTCTATGACCGCTTTTGAGGCAAAATTTTCACTTGCTATCATCTCTAAATTATAAGATTGGCGCTCTAATTCTTGTTTGGCGAGCTCATAAACCGTGATGTCGCTTTCAGCCAAAAAACTCATTTATTATCTCCTTCGTTATCTTGTTTTTCTGTTATTTTCAATTGCTTCATCGCCGGAAATAGTATAACATCCCTAACTGAAACCTGGTTTGTCAAAAGCATGACGAGCCTGTCTATCCCGAGTCCTTCTCCTGCTGTCGGCGCAAAACCGTATCCCAAAGCCCTTACATAATCTTCATCCATCTCGTGAGCTTCATCGTCTCCTGCTGCTTTTGCATCAAGTTGAGCTACAAATCTGTTATATTGATCAATCGGGTCGTTTAATTCGTTAAAACCGTTTGCCAGCTCATTTCCAGCTATAAATAGCTCAAATCTTTCGGCTATTTCACTATTTTTATCACTTTTTCTGGACAATGGACTGATATCAATCGGATAATCGACGATGAAAGTAGGATTTATAAGCTTCTTTTCAACATAATTATCAAAAAGCTCGGCTTGAAGCTGGCCTAAATTTAGATTGGACTTGACATCAAAAGCGTCTTTTTTTAGTTTATTCTCAATAGCTTTTTTATCATTCAGTATGGCATTGTCTATACCACCTATCTTTACCAGTGCTTCTTTGAATGAAATTTGCTCAAAAGGTTTTGAAAAATCAATGACATTATCATTAAACGGAAGTCGTTGCGGTAAGTCCAGTTTATCAAGCAGCACTCTAAAAAGTTCTTCTGTTAATTTCATCAAATCTTTGTAGTTATGGTGCGCCCAATAAAACTCAATACTTGTGAATTCAGGATTATGCGTTGCGTCCAATCCCTCATTTCTAAAATTTCTATTTATCTCAAAAACAGCATCAAATCCGCCGACAATAAGTCTTTTCAGATAAAGTTCCGGAGCTATTCGCAAGTACCTTTGTGTATTTAATGCATTATGAAAAGTTACGAACGGTTTTGCATTCGCACCTCCGGCAATAGGATGCATCATCGGTGTTTCGACTTCCAAAAATCCGTGTTCTTCAAAAAATCTTCTAATCAAGCTTACTATTTTGCTTCTGGTTTGAAAAGTATGCTTAACCTCAGGATTCATAATCATATCAAGATATCTTTGGCGATATCTTAACTCTTTATCTTGGAGTCCGTGGAAT
>JAIRSJ010000022.1 GCA_031255525.1 Campylobacteraceae bacterium | reverse complement strand
CCGTCCCAAGCGATGCCCAATACTTCTTCATTGATGCCGCGCTCAAACATAACGGCTAAAATATGCGCATAATGGTGCTGCACAAAAATTGTAGGGATATTTTGCTTTTTAGCCCAAAGTGTGGAAGCGTAATTCGGATGTTTATCGCAAACCAAAAGCGAAGGAGTAAAATCATAAAATTTTTTAAACGTATCTATACTTCTCTCAAAAGCCCCGATACTCTCCACGCTTTCCAAATCTCCTATGTAAGGGCTTATCATGATATTTGCACCGTTAAAAATAGCAATAGCACTTTTCTGATGGGCACCAAGAGCCAGTATCTTCTCTTTGCATTTATAAGAAGTTTTGAAAGATTTCGGCGCAATGCCTCTTGAGAGTCTTAAAAAAATAGTATCGCCGCCTATAAGCTGCAAAACGCTATCATCACTAAAATTTACTATATCCCTGTCAAAATCTACATAAGCATCTATCACGCCTTTTAGTTTTCGCTCAAGTTCGTGTCTATTTGTTATTATAGGCTCGCCACTTATATTTGCACTTGTGGCTATAATCGGTTTTTTAAGTATATTCAAAAGCAGTACATGCAAAGGCGTATAAGGCAAAAAAACGCCAAGTCTATTTGTATTTGGAGCAATAATCTCAGGTAGAGCGCACTGTTGTTGTTTTTTGACAAGAACTATGGGACGAACTTGGCTTAAAAGTGCCTCTTCTTCCTCTTTTGTCGTATCGCAATAATCTTTTATCATTTCGAGCGAATCAAAAAGTACAGCAAACGGCTTTGTTTTTCGCCTTTTTCTCTCTCTTAAACTTAAAACAGTCCGCTCATTCGAAGCATCACAAATGATATGAAAACCACCCATACCCTTAAGAGCAACTATCTTTCCATCATCTATAGCCAAAGACAGTCTTTTGAGGGGATTATCTTCAGTACTAAAACCATCTAAGTTATGAAATTTTACAACCGGACCGCATTTTGAACAACTTATTGGTTCGGCATGATAACGGCGATCTGATGGATTATTATATTCGGCTTCGCACTCCGGACACATTTTAAATCTGTCCATAGAGGTATTTATCCTATCATAAGGAATAGTATGAATAATAGAGTATCTAGGACCGCAATTCGTACAATTTATCAAAGGATAACCAAAACGTCTGTTGCTTTTATCTTTTAATTCCCGCTCACACTCGCTACAAAGCGACATATCGGGAGATATAAGCGTATTTTTGGAATATAAAATTTTACTTTTTAGTATTTTAAAATCGGTGAAATTTTTCAAAGATACATTGCTTATAGTAATCTTATCTATATTGGCAAGAGGAGGCGTATGATTTTCAAGTTCAAGTTCAAACTCTTTTATCATATCTTTGTCGCCCTCAACTTCGGCATAAACGCCGCTGGAGCGATTGTATACAAAACCTCTTAAGTTGTATTTTTGAGCAAGAGTAAAAACAAACGGGCGAAATCCTACCCCCTGTACTCTGCCCTCAATTTCGTAAACTTTGCAAATTTTCATAACTCTATGGGCAACTCTTTATTAAAACGAAGATTTGCGCCAAGATGTTTGACGCAAAGATTTGATATGGTTTTGCTGCCAAACAATGAACCCATAAGCAAAATATTTTTAACTTCAAACTCATCTTTCATCTTATCGGCAAAATCGCTCAAAAAATAAACCAAACTCTCTGCTATTCCGAATGACAATATCATATCGTCTGTGCCGGCTAATTTAAAACTTATTACACTTTGTAAAAATTTGCCCGCATTCAGAGACGTTTTTATATTATTTTTATCCAAAAGTTTATAATCAACTCTTACTCCTTTTTGTCCGCCAAAAATCTCAATATTTTTTAAAAGCTCTTTTTGCGCATGATATAGACTATCGCCAAAACCAAGAAGATAGGCTGCTGCGCCCCAAAGGGTTGAGATATTTTTACTCTCAAGTGATATATTTTTCGCGTTTTTGTAAAATTGCGGAAAAGTTTGCCTGTACTTTTCTATCAATTTTTTACCGTTATCATCAGTTTTTTCTATATTTTCAAGTATTTGTTCTAAAGAATTCTCAAAGTCAATCTGCACAAAATCAAGAACACCCTCTTTGTCATTATAGAGCATAATCATATCGTCGTTATTTAAACTCAAATATACGCCGCAGTTTGTCTCTTCAAAAAGTGCAAGTTCCTGCATGGTAGCTGCAAATTGCATATGGTGACGATTTTTTAAAACTTTAATGCTTTTCAAAAGTTTTGGTGTCGTGAAAGATGTGCCTTTTATTATAATGTTTTGCCCATTTTTTAAAGGACAAACTTCAAACCGAGCAATATTTTCAATCTGCTGCTTAAAATAGAGCGAAGCGTTTGGCGTATCATATTCATCATCCAAAACAACAAACTTTACCCCTTTTTCAAATAGAGCTAAAGATAAAAAATATAAAAACAGATCGCTTGCGAGTTTCAGCTTTATAAATCTTGGAAAATTTGTATATTCCGAGCTAAAAATTAAATTTGTATGTACTTTGACAGTCGGTTTTTCGAGCGAAGCTAATACCGCAATCTCCTCATTTTTTATGACGGCTATCTTATCGGCAAAACTCAAATCGGAAAGCATTACTGTCGTATCATCTTTATAGGGTGTATCTTTTTTTATCTTTGATATGCAAAATGTGCCGCTTAGGGTTTTTAAATTTAACTTTTCACCGCTCGCTATAACATCTGCCGCTTTTAAAAAAGCATCTTTAAAATTGCTCTCATACTCGATACTTTCACCATTGTACGTAAAAATAAGCGGTGGATATATATCGGGATTTTTTCCTATTTCATTTTTTACAAACGGATTATATTCATCTTTTGCCGCATTTATAGCCTTTTTGGTAAAAGGGAGATAAATTTCGCACTCTTGCGCTACATCAGCTTTGTCCTCATTCCATTCATCTGAAACTTTCACCAAAGTAGACTTCAAAAAAATCGAAAAAGGAAGTGATTTTGATAATTCATCCGAAAAAGATATCAAAATCTCCTCATCACCTCTTGCATGCAGAGAAATTTTGCATCTCTTCTTTGTGATGTAATATTCTATTTTCTTTTCGCTTGCAAAATTTTGCAAAAAATTTTCTAAAACGCTATTGTTTGAAACATACTCAAATTCATAAACTAATATCATAAATCTCCATTTTGACCAAATCTGTAAGCCTCACTTTGAATATCAATGTTTTCGTCCGTAACTCTCACTTCAAAGCCAAGTTCTTTTAAGTGTTTTATCAGTACGCTCTCTGCAGTCTTTGAGCCTTTTATAATCTCATCGGTGAGTTTTAACGTAGTTCCTTCTACTACCTTTGGAATTATGCCGATAATTTTAGTTTTCGGTCTATCGCCTACTACATCCATCATGGTTAAAGTTTGCAGCATTTCAACTTCATGAGCGCTTCCCTGCCACGAAACATGTTTGGGAATATCATCAAAATCAAAAAAATAGACATCGCCGAATTCTCCGCCTTCAGCACTTATGCAATCCAATATAATGACATAATCATATTGGATTATTATCGGTATAAGTCTCTCTGCTAACGTACCGCCGTCTATAAAATCAAGCGTATGAGACGAGGATGCAAAATAGTATTTTTTTTGTATATACCGGCATAAATGAACTCCGATACCTTCATCGGAGAACATTATATTGCCGATACCAAGAAGCAGTATTTTCATAAAAAGAATTAATGCTCTTTGCGTTTAAATTTCAAACCGCTTATAACGGAATCCAAAGCGCCTTCTTTACCTTTTATGGAATTAAATATAACCATGTATACATGCACTGGAACAAATATCAAAACAACCCACATAGCTATGTGATGAATCATTCTGACATTGGCAAGTCCGCCGAAAAGCACTTCAAACCAGCGCATTGCAGAATATATAATACCGCCAAAACCATCATGATAGATATGTGCATAAAGTATAAGCCCTGTTAAACTAAGAAGTACTATCATAACATATAACAACACGTATGCTGCAAATTGCAACGGATTGTAAGCTCCTTGCAATTTAGGATGTTCGCCCAAAAAGAGATAATATTTTATCTGTGCTATCCAAATTTTGATATTTATAGCATCTTTAGCAGAATTAATCTCAAGCTTTTCCACTCTGCTTTTATCAAAAAAGAATATATAAGTTTTATATATCGTTATAGCTATCAGTAAAAATCCGAATATCTCATGCACCATTCTCATTTTTGCATGCAAAAAGAGAGTCGGCTCGCTTGATATTTTGGGTGCAGCAAAAACATACGCAATATAAAATCCCGTAATCGTAAGTGCTATAATGGAAAAAAACCGTATCCAATGCACCCACCTTGTAGAGGATGTATACTCTACCTCTGTTTCTCTGAGAAATGACTCTTTAGACATATTTTCCTCCTTAACAGACGATATTGTCTTGAGAAACTTTGTAAGAGCCAAGCTCATTGCCTTTAACATCCATCACATGCACAGCGCATGCGATACAAGGATCGTACGAATGGACAACCCTAATAACTTCCAAAGGTTTTGATAAATCAGCTATCTTAAGACCGATTAATGACTCTTCGTAAGGTCCGCGTACGCCGTTTGCATCTTTTGGAGAAGCATTCCATGTTGAAGGAACAACGGCTTGATAATTTTCAATAAGTCCGTTTTTGATGTTCACCCAATGGCTTAGCGTTCCTCTCGGTACGTGCCCTATATATCTGCCTCTGTATTCTCTGTTTTTATCAATCGTATAAGTGGCACATGTTTCTTGATCTACTTTTAAATTATTTATTAAGTTATTAAATGCCTCAAGTCCATTATCAGCGATAACTTTTGCTTCTATCATACGAGCAGCCGTACGTCCTAATGTAGAGAAAACGGCGCCAAGCGGAAGTCCCGTATCGCTTAAAAATTTCTCCACTACTTTAGCGACCTTCTCATTTCCTTTAGCATAGTTTACTACTATATTTGCCAAAGGTCCTACTTGCATAGGTTTACCGTCATATCTTGGAGCTTTTATCCAAGAGTATTTACCGTACTCATCTATAACTTTTGTAGGAGATGCTTTACCCTCGCCATCTATCGTATGTTCTTCTTTAAAACCGGTATAATTTGGATTTGTCTTTCCATCATACGGATGAAGCGGTTCATCATCTTTGTACCAAGCTCTTGTCGCCTCTTCTGTTATCTTGCTTTCATCAACTTCATATACTTTGCTTATATCACCGTTCAAGATGATACCACTGTCAAACAACCAATCGTTTGCACTTAATTGAAACTCTTTAAATGTAAAAAGGTTGGCTACTCCCATGTCGCCCGTTACACTTTTCTCTGCTGCATAAGCTTTACCTGCCATAACCAAGTCGGGGTAATAAGCGCGATTAATAAAGTCTGCAATCTCTTGGAATTTAGTCAAATATTCGCCAAGACGAGCAGGATCAAGCAAATCCATAACACATGTAACGCCGCCGACTGTCAAACTTTGAGGATGCGGTTGTTTCGCACCGAAAATCGCCATCATTTGAGCAACAGCTCTTTGGATCTTCAAACACTCAAGATAGTGCGAGAGAGCTATTAGATTTTGTTCCGGTGTTAAATGGTAAGTTTTATGTCCCCAATAACCGTTATTAAACGGTCCGAGATTTCCTCTGCTTGCAAATGCCGCAACTTTATCTTGTACGGCTTTCAAATGGTCTGCACCTGTCGCATAAGGCGTTTGCGCATATTTGAACGCTTCGTCGCTTGCTTTTTTGGGATCTGCACTAAGAGCTGAGACTATATCTACCCAATCAAGTCCGTGAAGATTGTAAAAATGCACAGGATGATCATGCAAAAATAAGGCACAATTCATAAGCGTTCTTGTTAAAATCGCATTTAAAGGAGGGGTAATGCCAAGAGCGTTTTCTACCGCAACAATACCTGCCTTGTAGTGTGAAAAAGTGCACACACCACATATTCTTTGCACAAAAAAGCCTGCATCTCGCGGATCTCTTCCTTTTAAAATTTGTTCAAGTCCTCTCCAGAGCGTGGCCGATGAATAGGCTTCGGTTACAATATTATTATCATCAACAACTACTTCTACTCTTAAATGCCCTTCTATTCGAGTGATCGGATCTACTACTATTCTTTTACTCATACTTTTTCTCCTACCGCTTATTATTTATCTTTTTTGACTGCGCCGATAGCCGCATGCGCCGCAATACCGACTGCTGTTACGGTCAAAAGCGCGATACCGATTTTATCTGCCGTACTATCTGCAGAGATCGAGCTATACAGTTTATCGGCAAGAGGTTCTTCAAAAGTTCCCATCGTATCCCAAAAATCAGGTTCGCTGCAACCTATACAGCCGTGACCCGCCTGAATAGGCCAGGATGTATGCTGATTAAATCTCTCGCGTGAGCAATTGTTGAAAGTATATGGACCTTTGCAGCCTACTTTATACAAACAGTAACCTTTTTTAGCGCCTTCATCACCAAACTGCTGTACGAATTCTCCCGCATCAAAACGACCTCGTCTCTCACACAAATCATGTATTCTGATGCCATAAGCCCATTTCGGACGATTGTACGCATCAAGAGCGGGAAGCGTTCCAAACAATATATAGTGGAGCACGTTTCCTACGATATTTTTCTCGCTTGGCGGACAGCCGGGTACATTTATAACAGGTTTATTTGTGATTTTGCTCAATGGTTTTGCATTTGTGGGGTTCGGATTGGCAGCTTGAACTCCGCCGAAGCTTGAACATGTGCCGATAGCAAATATAGCCGCTGCATTCGCCGCTGCATCTTTAGCGTGCTCGGCACCTCTTTTGCCATGAGGTCCGACGGTTAGATAAAACTCGCTGCTTCCTGCAGGAATTCCACCTTCAACCATTAAAATATATTTACCTTTATATTTTTCAATAGCATTTTCCAAATTTGCTTCAGCCTGCCAACCGGCTGCTGCCATTATTGTTTCGTGATATTCGAGCGAAATATGGTCGAATATCAAACTATCAATCGTAGGCGCATCCGTCCTTAGCAAGCTTTCGCTACAACCCGTACACTCCGCCATATGAAGCCAAATAACGGGAAGTCTGTCCGTAAGTTCGGCAGCTTTAGCCATCAACGGCGTAAACGCTGAAGGTAGCGATAGCATGGCGGTCATACCTGCAGCCCATTTCATAAAATCACGTCTGGATATACCATGCTCTTGCATCAGCTCGCTTATCGAACTACTATCTTTAACTTTCGGAAATTGCGAAAGAGTATCCAGTCTTTCAGTAATGTCAGAAAATATTTTAGCTTTTTCCATGCAACAATGCTCCTTTAATTCTTAAGATTTAACTTTTAAGTATTTACATAAAGTAGACTAAGCATAAACTCATACAGTTCATGCTCTTTTATTTTAGTCATCATATTAAAGCAAATTTTCTACGGTTATGTTACGCTACATATATGCTTGATATTGAATTAAGCCTTTAAAATTTTCAAAATGTATAGATAGGAAACGCGCAAATAGGATATTATTAGTCTCAAATTCTTAATATTTTTATATAAAAAAAATCTTACTAAAAAAGTTAAAAACTATCTCTAAACTACACTATATTTTAGTAATAAAATTAAAATATTCTTCATATCTAATTTAAGGTAAATTTTGTCAATATTTTTTTATATATCACTGCAAAAATACGATAAAAAGGGCATTTTAGTTAACCCACAATTTTTATGATAAAAATAAAAAACAAAAGAAATAATAAAAAAATATCTACTTAAAGTATTTTTAAAAATACATTTCATTAGATACTTTTTTGCGAAAAAATTTAAAAAATTATCTTTTCATGCTTAAAATAATCTTCTATTTTTTTTAAAGAAAACTCTCTGTCATACATATGAAGTTCCTGCCACGTCTTACCCTCCAAACCTTCAGAGCATATAAGATTTTCATTATTAAAAAAATTCATATTATATTTCAAGCAAAGGCGTATTAGAAGATAATATTGAAAGCAGGTAAGTTCGTCTATCAAAAGCATTACTTTTTGGTAATCCTTATATCTCTCATCACTGTCGTCTTTCCAAATACGTTTTGCAAAATTATGTTGATATTCTATGCTTTTTTTGGGGTTAAGTAAAAAATTCTTGAATGATTTTTTAAATTCATCTTTTGTAGGAGTACTTTTTGTGTATGTGAGAAAAAGATGGGCGCATATCAAAAAAAGTTCATTTGGTAAAATAACCTTCTTTTTCAGCTCATCTTTTGTTCCATTCTCCACATCTATCTGTTCGCGCAAATATGCTATATGTCCTGTACGCCAATTTTTATCATCGTTTTTGGGAAGTTTTTCCCACTCTATCAAAGTTGGTCTTGGAATGTTAAATCTCTCTAAAAGAGGTTTATAGCTAACTTTTTTCATAATATTCCTTGTTAACAAATATATTTAAAAAAGTGTTAAGATTATAGCAAAAAAATAGAATTTTTTATCTTATTATCTCCATTTTTATTTGAATTGCCGTCGATGCATCTATCATAAGAAAGTAATTTAAAATAAGCCATTTTAGTTTTCTATATTAAGATTATAATTTTCAATATTCAAACAACTATTATAAAGTTTTTGTTATTTTATATTTTTGATGCTTTTAGCCGTAAAGATATTTTTGGGCGGCAATATTTTCAAGATTTTACAAGAAATATACAAATGCAAATTTTAATAAATGTGTCAAAAAAAATAGAGATAAATTTATCCTATGATACTTTTGGTCGGCGCAATTGCAATAAAAATTGACTTTTAAAGTATCGCGTTTCGCGTTATATTTTTACCTACGACTATCTACTATTGAAGTTTTTTGTTCTATCTTTTTATAAAGTTTAAACACTACTTCGCTATTGTTCATCACGCCGTTGTTGTCTAAGTCGTTTTGTAACAACCTGTCAAATCCAAAACTTATTCAAAAATTCATCCGAAACGTCTATCAATTCTTTTTTTCGCAAATTTTCCAACACATTTTTATCGCAATTTACTACATCCGGCCATTCGCGCTCATATCTTTCAAGCACTCCTTTTTCTGTAGCGTCAATTCCAAAAAAATCATCTTCTAAAAAAATGTCACGTTTAGCGTCAATATTATTAGTAACTTTCCAGATAAGCATATAAAGATTATCTATACCATCACTTTCAAAATCCGTAAACACGAGCAGTTTCGTGTGGCGTTTGACTATCCTTAAAAGTCTGAATACTTCACATATCAGCCGCTCTTTTTTTAAAGCTACAAAAGTTACGGGCGTTTTTGTATCTGTCATAAATTGTTTTACGTCTTTTATCTCACGACAAAGAAGAGACATTTTATCTAAAAGCTTAGCATCGCTTATAATCTCTTTTGCCTCAGCTTCCGTCTCCTCGCCTGTACAATCAAGCCCCAATTTTCCGCCGTAACAAGCATTCGGTGAAGCGTGATCAAGCGCATCACAAATACCTTCGCTTATTATAATATTTTCTCTGCTTACTCTATTTAATATAAATCTTGAAATGTTTTCATAATCTTGCAAACTCGGCGCATCGTCTCCCACAAATATGGCATGTTTCACAAAACTCATCTGCCCGACACCCCAAAATGCATGCATAAACTGTTTTGCGTGTCCAAAGTAGCGCGTTTTCATTTTTGCCAATATCAAATTGTGGAAAACACCATTTTCCGGCATATCATAATCTATGAGCTCCGGCGCAGTAGTCTTTAAAAGCGGCAAAAATATGCGACCTGTCGCTTGAGCCATGTATTTATCTTCAATAGGAGGTTTTCCTACTACCGTGGCGTGATAGACAGGTTCCAACTTGCTGGTCATACATGTAACTTCCATCACAGGGTAGAGCTCTTTTGGGGTATAATATCCGGTATGATCTCCAAAAGGTCCTTCAAGCGCCAAATTTTGCGGATCTACCCATCCTTCCAAAACAAAATCGGCATCATCCGGAACATATATGGGATTTGTCAAAGACTTGACAAGTTTTGCATTTTTACCTCGTATAAAACCGTACAGTAAAAGTTCAAAAAAGCCGTACGGCATCGGAGCTTGAGCACACCAAATATAAAGAGGGTCGCCTCCGATAGCTACTGAAACAGGCATTTTTTTACCCTCTTTTTTATATTCGTTAAAAAAATGCATACCATCTTTATGTATCTGCCAATGCACGCCGAGATGATTTTTATCATACACCTGCATTCTATACATACCAAGATTTTGCAATTTGCCGTCCAGACTTTGCGTATAAACCTGCCCCATCGTGATAAAAGCTCCACCGTCTTCAGGCCAAGTAGTAAGGATTGGGATATTAAAAAGATTTACTTTGTCGCCTTGCTTTACAAACTCTTGGCATATCCCCTTACTACCAATCCTTTTCGGAGGAATACTCTTTAGTGATAAAAGTTTGGTTAAAAACTCTGTTTTGCCTTTAAAACCGGTTTCTATGCGAAGTTTTATAACCTCTTCTATCTGTTTTGATATCTCTTCCGGTTCTTTGCCGAAAATCAATTTTACCGCTTCTTTTGAGCCGAATATATTCATCAAAACAGGTATGTGAAACTCTTTGCCGAGTCTTTTGCTTACAGGTTTTAAAAACAACAACGCTTTGGAATCTTCTTTTTTGATTTCCACAAAAGCTATGTGCGGTATCTCTAAATCAATATCAACATTTTCATTTATAACTTTCAAAAGGTTGTGTTTTTTCAATAACTCTATGATGTTTTTCATTATCTGCTCTTTTATCAAAAAATCGTCTCAAGCGCCATTTTTTCAGCTCTTGCCAAAATGTCTTTAGCGCCTTTTGCGATTATTATATCGGCCAATTCACTGCCCGTACTTTCATAATTTTTGCGTTTCGTTTCAAGTTTTGCGTGCAAAAGCTCTTTGCCGTTTGGAAGCCCAACCACAGCTTTTACATGTAGATTGTTTTCATAAACTTTAGCATTTACACCTATTGGAATTTGACAGCCGCCCTCTAATTTTTCCACAAAATCTCTCTCAACTTTCGTCTCTATAACGCAATCACTATCATTCAAAAAATCCACCATCTCCAAAATATCTGCCCTATCGATCGTCTCTATTCCTAAAGCCGCCTGCCCCATAGCCGGAATCATAAACTCCGTATCTATCGGCGAAAAATATTTTACCTCGTTTTCAAGCTCAAGTCTCTTTACGCCGGCCACTGCTAAAATCACGGCATCAAATTCGCCATTTTTCAACTTCTCAATTCTTGTATTTATGTTGCCGCGCAAATTTTTTATACTTAAATCCGGACGCGCATAAAGAAGCTGCATTCTGCGTCTTAGACTTGTAGTGCCGACAACCGCACTTTTGGGAAGCGCCTCTATGCTTTCATATTTTTCTGACAATATAGCGTCTCTGACATCTTCTCTTTTTGTTATCGCACCGAGCACTAAACCTTTAGGAAAGATTACGGGAACATCTTTGAGACTGTGAACGGCCATATGTGCTTTGCCTTTTAACATAGCATCTTCAAGCTCTTTTGTAAATAAACCTTTTCCACCGATTTTAGCCAGCGGAGTATCCAATATCTTATCGCCTTTGGTTTTCATAATATTTAGCCTAACGCTAATATCAGGATATCTTTTTTCTAATTTTGTTTTTATGTATTCAGATTGCCAAAGAGCCAATCTGCTTCCTCTCGTCGCTATTATCAACTCTTTCATTCATCGCCTTTTTTTATATTTTCATTCCAATTTTCAAACAGTTCGTTTTTAAGGCTTTTAGCATCTTTTAACGCTGCAAAATCTTTGCTTATCATATTGCCGTCCGAAAAAACTATCTCTTTTATCTCTATATCTCTGTCTGCTGTCCTAAATTTGAGCGTTACAAAGTATGCGCGCCAATTTATCGGATGTTTTATATCTTTTATCGCATGTAGTTTTATACTCTCAAAGTTATAATTTTTTTCATTTGAGAATGAATTTTTGAAAAATGCCGAGAGTGCATTTTCACTCAAGATTTCGGAAGCAAATGCCAGTACGCTACTTACGGCTATTGTCGTCAATAATCTCAACATCTATTATATCCTCGTCTTCTTTGTTGCGCGAAATTTTGACTCCTATGAGCAAAATGATCGACCAAACAAGCAAAATCGCCCCTACGGTGTCGCCGAAAAATCCGGGCATTATCAGCAAAAAAGCTCCTAAAATCCGTATGGTAGAAGCCAAAGACACTGTAGAAAGCGATAATCTTTTTTGCATAATTTTCTGCACGCTTTCTTGAAATTTGAATGGAGTGTTAAATAGTACAACAATACCAAGAAGCGCACTTAAGATTATCTCTAAAAATGTATAAAAAAACCCCATCGCCGAAGAGAGAGGTATAGTGATTATGACTTCTACAAATATATATAACAAAAAAAGTATCAATCTCACCAAAAAACCTCTTTTAGCTTTTCATCCAAATCCTCTATGCGCACAAACTCTTTTATGCCGGAAGCTCTTGAAACAAGCTCTACCTTGCCTTCATTTAACTCACGTCCTACGATAAGAGCATAAGGAAATCCTATAAGTTCAAACTCATTCATCTTATAACCGAATCTCTCGTCTCTATCATCTAAAATCACCTCTTTTTTCTGCGCTTTCAAATCTTCATAAAGCTTAAATGCAAACTCTTTTTGAATCTCGTTCTTTACGTTTGAGATGATAACATCGAGTATATAAGGAGCGCTCTGCTTGTTCCAAATACAACCTTTTTCATCATGACTTGCTTCTATCATAACTGCAACAAGTCTACTTACACCAACTCCATAACAACCCATGAAAAATGGTTGTGATTTTCCGTTTTGGTCTAAAAATGTTGCATTCATGGCACTTGAGTATTTTTGTCCGAGTTGAAATATATGCCCTACTTCTATCCCTTTAACAAGCGAAAGTTTACCATCACAACAAGGACACAAATCGCCATCACCGACTGCTGTCAAATCCACGTATCTCTCGCTTTTAAAATTAAACATGCAAACGCCGACATAATGATAATTTTGCTCGTTTGCACCGCAAATAAGATTTCTCTCTTCTTTTAATTCATTGTCTATAAAAAACTGAACATTTTCGAGTCCTATCGGACCGCAAAACCCACCAACAAGTCCAGCTTTTTTTATATCTTCTTTTGAGGCATCCAAAAGCTCTAAAGCTTTAGCGGCATTTTGCGCTTTTACATCTTGCAAAGTATCACATCCGCGTATAAAGAAAACAACTATTTCGCTTCTATCTTTATAGAGAGCTTTTTTTATAACGGCTTTTACGGTATAAAACGTATCGACTTTGAAAAATTCACCCAGCTGCTCTATAGAACTATCTTCCCCAATAGGTGTGTGAAATTTTGCAAAAGAGGCTTTCGGCGGTTCTGTTTGCGTAGTTTTTTTGGCTCTTTTTGCCGCTTCTATATTTGCGGCATATTTACACGTATCGCATACTAATATATCATCTTCGCCGTTTTTTGCCAAAACCATAAACTCTTTACTGCCACTACCGCCTATCGCTCCGCTATCGGCTGCAACCGCGCGGAATTTTAACCCAAGACGCGTAAAGATTTTTGTATAAGTCTTTTCCATCAGGTCAAATTCACGCCTCAAATCTTCCATAGACGAATGGAAACTGTATCCGTCTTTCATGATAAACTCGCGACCTCTTAAAAGACCAAATCTCGGACGCGCTTCATCTCTGAATTTAGTAGTGATTTGATATAAATGCAAAGGCAGCTGCTTGTAACTGTTTATCTTATTTTTGACTATATCAGTAACAACCTCTTCATGAGTAGGCCCCAAAACAAATTCATTATCCTTTCTGTCCTTGAAACGCAAAAGCTCTTTGCCGTAAACATCATATCTACCGCTTTGACGCCAAAGCTCGGCAGGCGTTACAAAGTCCATAGTTATCTCTTGTGCACCCGCTTCATCCATCTCTTCTTTTACTATATTTTTTATCTTATCAAGCACTAT